>JBBUIR010000093.1:0-4441 GCA_038055245.1 Patescibacteria group bacterium
TAAAAATTCCCATCATTTCGTTAACCACAAAAGTTTTCTGTTCCGGGTATTTTGGATCAAATTCCAACATATTTAACCCCATTGGTCGCATAGTATAAGCCGGGTCAAAATAAATCACATCATCTATCCTTTCTCTCGGAATTCGAGACAAGATAGTTTGAATATCTGTGCCGTGCGGGTCAATATAACAACAACCATCGCCATTTTTTATATCTTGCGTTATCATATTGAGCATAATGTTTGTTTTACCTGTTCCTGTCTGACCAATAACATAAAAATGTCTCATACGATCTTCGCGCGACATATGAATGACGGTATCTTTCCCCCTATAATTATTTACACCTAAAATTATTCCCTCCTGTCCCATCTCTAACGGTACAGGCGCTATACCTGATTTTGCTTCTTTCAATTGTGGCTGACTGCCAATCCCCACAGGAAAATGAAACACAGAAGAAAGCTCTTTTAAGTTCATGGGTAAAATTTTATCCCCCGAGAATGTACGATATGAAAAATCATGAAAAAGTTTTTTCAAATCACTGTCATGAAATTTCTCGAAAATAAAAGAGTTGCTAGCTGATTCGGTAAATTGATTAAAAGAAGATTCTATCTCTTCTAATATAGCTTCTGCCCTTTCTTTTGTTGAGGCAGAAGTGACAACGCGAATATTTGCTTTCATAATTGTACTTTTCATCTTGTTGCCTATTTTTTCTACTGCACCTTCATCTACGGCTTTTCTTCCTGCTATATATTTTTCTTTTGTTTCTTCCTTTTTCTTTGTACCAAAAAACAAGTCCTTTGAAACTTTTAAAAATGTTTTATTAAATTTATAAAAATTATCCGCTGCGTGCTTGACTGATGTGCCGCTTTTAACGTCGTCTAAAATCAAATGAAATTCATTAATAAATTTCTCACCGGCAGGAGCTATTACAAGCTGAATAGCCGCGCCTTCTCCTTCTGTTTTTAACTTGGAAAAAACATTAAGTATGGTATTCATGGTATCGTGATCTATATTTTCATACGTTTTAATTGGGAGTACGGAACGTTCAGAAAAACTAGCGTAAGCGCCCGCAGATCCGCCTTTTTCATTAAAAATATTATAGTCGTCTGTTACCTCATGAATTTTTGCATCGTGATAAAAAGAAAGTACTTGTTTTTCAAAAAGTGAAAGATATTTATTGGATATGCTGGCATATACAACAACTTCATCACTAGTATTACTTAGCGCCACCTCTAAAGTAAAATAATTTTCTTTTTCATTATTTTTTCCTTCCGATATAGATTGCATACCAGCATAAAATTGCTCCATTGCGCCAATAAATTCCTTAAAACTTTTCTGTTTATCAGCTTCTTCTTTTGGTGGTGGAAGTGTTATCTCAAAAAGAGTCATATTAAAAGATTTGCACAAAGGCGTACCTTCTTTTAAATCAAATTTTTGACCAGTTTTTAAATATTGAACCAATATCCGATGAAAATCGTTATCTATATGCGGATTTGCCATTGCTTCTACTATAGACAATGCATTACGAATACCTTTAGTTACTACAATACCTAAAAGTTCTTCCATTATAGTGTCATGTATCTCGGGTTTTAATTGTAATACAATAGCCTTTGTTTCCTGTTTATTTATAACATTATCTTTATGTACAATTTCTTCTAAAGGTTTTTCTTTATATTCTCTTATAATATCTTTAACCGCGTTCTCATTCGCATTTTCAAGATGTCCTGTATCTATAAGTTCTTGTTCTCGCTTAGCCACATGGGCGCGCAAATAATCAAGCTCTTCTTCTGGAGTCTTAAATTTTGGCATCTCATTTAAAAACGCTCTTTCCATAAAATATATTATAGCACAGGCTGTTTTTAAATCTTGGTTAAAATTTCCGGTTCACCGTCAGTAATTAAAATTGTGTGCTCAAAATGAGCGCTTTTTTTGCCATCAGCAGTGCGGAAAGTATAACCATCTTTGTCTAAAATTACATTTTTTGTCCCATTATTCAACATCGGCTCTATCGCTATGACCATTCCAGGCGCAAGTTTTGCTCCTACTCCAGCCTTTCCAAAGTTTGGAACATAAGGGTCTTCGTGTATGGCCTTTCCAACACCGTGTCCAGATAAAACTTCCACAATACCGTATTTATGCGGACGAACAAAGCTTTCTATTGCATGACTAATATCTCCTATTTTGTTTCCTCCTTGTGCTGCATTTATACCTACTTGTAAAGCTTCTTCTGTTATTTTCATTAGTTTTATAGAAGAAGCACTCACTTCACCCACAGGTACTGTCAAAGCCATGTCTGTAAAAAGTCCTCGATGTTTTATTCCCAAATCAATAGAGACAATGTCGCCTATTTGTAATATTTTTTTTGTATTTGGGATTCCGTGTACTACTTCATTGTTTACTGAAACACATAAAGAAGCGGGATATGGCGAGTCTGCTCCCGCGGGACGATAATTTAAAAATGCTGGTTCATCTCCCATTTCTTTTATCAATTTGAAAGTATAATCATCTAAATCTTTCGTAGAAATTCCAGGCTTTACTATATTTTTAACTTTATACAAAACAGTGGCTAGACGTTTGCCACCTTCTCTTAATATTTCAATTTCTTCTAGCGTTTTAATAATAATAGACATATAAATTAAGAAAGCGAAGCATATTGGTTCATAAATTTAAAAGAAAATGGCTGTGAATATTTTTCAAGAATAGTTCTTTCATAGTTATCAAGTTTGTCATAACCAAGTATGAAGTTTTTAACAACATACCATTCTTCCCTGCCAGCTGGTTTTATATCTTTAAAAGAAAGTATGACGTCCACCATACCAAGAGCTCGATTTTTTGCATTTTCTGTAGCTTTTTTTTTACCAGAATCATAATATGAAAACATTCTCCCGATTTCTGGATACAAATTCGCCATATAAAAAAGTGAATTTTTTTTCATAAATTATTTTAACTCAATAAATTTATAAATAATTGCGCGAGCTTTTTCCACTGTTTCTTCATCATTTATTCCTCGTGATTTATTTCCAAAATTCGGTTTAATATTTACCATTGAATCAAACTCTAAAACTCCATCGGTATTTTCTTCAAAGCGAATATTAAAACCCCAAACATTTTCAAAATTTGAATCATTAGCGGTTAAAAGCTCAGAAGATTCTATATGATAATCCCCCCCAAGAGCCACAACGCCTTTTTCCACATCAACACAACCTTTTATCATTGTGCCATACCAAAAATCTGCAAATTTTTGGACTTCTTTAATACTTATCTTCTGATCTAGAATTTTTATATTCATAAAGACAATATAACATATTCAGAAATTTTTTCTAGCTAATATAAATTTCTTAATCTACACCATGGCGTAGATGTTGCGTTAGGTCTTGCCTAACGCAAGTTTTAAGCACTTTCACACACCTGTTATAAATTGATAACATTTATGACCCAGATCTTGTTTAGTTAAATCTATTTGATCACTGTTCCTAAAAATTCTTTTCCATTTAAATAATTTTTTAAATTATCAGTCAGCTTACCATTCATTATTATTACTTCTATACCTTCTTTTTCGGCCATTTCTGAGGCTATTGGGTCAAATGGAGAATTAAGTCCTGGATTCCATTCTTTCGGAATTAATTTTCTGTATTCTGTCCAAGAAATTTTTTCAATTTTTTTGGCATTCGGATTTATTTTCGGGTCGGAATTATATACATAATCGGTGTTTGATAAATTAATTATTTTCCTTGCTCCTACTGTTTTTGCTCCTTCAACCGCATCCCAATCTGTGCTTCGTCCTGGTCCGAAAGCTGAGCCTATAATAACCGGTTTCTCAAAAGTAAAATGAGTTGAAAGATCTGCAACTACTTCTTTATGCGCATATTCGCCAAAAATAACTCTCAATAATTCGGCATTTAATTTTAAAGATGCAATACCAATCCAATCAAGCTCTTTATCTGATGGATCAGAAATTTCCTTTGCAGCTTCCTGATATCTCCTGCAAATTTTTCCTCCACCGGTTATGATTACGAATTTTTTACCTTTTTCTACATGAGATAAAACTAATTTCTTAAAATCTTTTAAAAAGTCGACATCTATATTATCAGGCACGATTAACGAACCGCCTAAAGAAATAATTATAATTTCTTTTTCCATCTATTTAAAAATTAAGTGCCTTAATAATATCTTTATGCACATTTTCAATCATCTGTTCTCCATTTATCTCAATAAAATTGTAACCCATTTTATTTTTAAAATATTCAATAGAAGGCAATACATCTTTTTCATACCAATTAAGCCGATTTTGTATTTTTTCTGGAGTATCATCAGCGCGTTTTCTTTCCATCATTCTTGTATAAGACCATGCTTTTGTAACATTCATTAAAATAATGTTCGGTTTTTCAATTTTATAAAAATCAAAAAGAGAATCAAGCGCAACTGCTTCTTCAAGTCTTCGAC
>JBBUIR010000094.1:0-5417 GCA_038055245.1 Patescibacteria group bacterium
TCTAGCTTCGGGTTTTGTGCCGACAAAAAGAATAATTTTATTTTGAGCGCCTAAACTTTTAATAAATTCTGTTGCATGCTCAAGCATAACGCTTGTTTTTTTAAGGTCTATTATGTCTCCATTATTTTTCGTGTCATAAATATATGAAGAAACACTCGGGTGACGCCTACTTTTTCCATAACCATAATGTGCTCCTGCTTCGAACATTTTTTCTATGCTTATGGAATCGCTTATATTTCTATTTTCTGTCTTCTGTGGCTTCAGGCTCGTAGTTTGCATAAGGATTATTCTAACAGAATATTTATATTTTTGCAACTTATATATTAATAATAAGAGGTTTTGTGCCTTTGACCAAAAGACTTTTTTCGGTTAAGATAAAGGTTATGAAGCAATCTCAACTTTTTACTAAAACCAAAAAAGAAGTTCCAACAGACGAAGTATCAAAAAATGCGGAGCTTCTTATTCGTGGAGGATTTATTCACAAGGAAATGGCGGGGGTTTATAGTTATTTACCACTTGGATTGCGTGTTTTAAATAAAATTGAAAATATTATTCGCGAAGAAATGAATGCCATCGGCGGACAGGAAATTATTATGACTGCGCTTCAAAATCCTGAACTTTGGAAAAAAACTGATCGCTGGGACAATGAAAAAGTGGATATTTGGTTCAAGACAAAATTAAAAAATAATACAGAACTTGGTTTGGGATTTACTCACGAAGAGCCGTTAACCAACATAATGAAAAATTATATAAGTTCTTATCGAGATTTACCAAAGTCTGTTTATCAATTTCAAAATAAATTTCGTAATGAAGCGCGCGCAAAAAGTGGAATAATGCGCACTCGGGAGTTTGTGATGAAAGATCTTTATTCATTTTCAAAGGATGAAGCAGAACATTTAGAATTTTATGAGAAGGCAAAAAAAGCATATATAAAAATTTTTGAAAGAGTGGGAATAGGACATTTGACTTATATGACTTTTGCGTCAGGTGGATTTTTTTCAAAATTTTCTCATGAATTTCAGACAATCACTAGCGCCGGCGAAGATACGATTTATATAGATGAAAATAAAGGTATAGCTGTTAATAAAGAAGTTTTTGGTGATGAAACTTTAGAGAAATTAGATTTAAAGAGAGAAAATTTAGTTGAAAAAAAAGCAGTAGAAGTCGGGAATATATTTACATTAAGTACTCGTTTTTCAGATGCGCTTGATTTGACTTATCAAACAGAAAAAGGAGACAAAAAGCCGGTATTTATGGGTTCTTATGGTATTGGGCCGGCCAGACTTATGGGTACTATCGTGGAAGCCTTAGCCGATGATAAAGGTATAATTTGGCCTGAAGCAGTTGCTCCATTTAAGGTGCATTTATTAGCGTTAGGAGAAGATGAAAAAGTTATTGTCGAATCTAATAAAATTTATGAAAATTTGTCAAAAAATTATGAAGTTTTGTTTGACGATAGAAAAGAAATTTCTGCCGGAGAAAAATTTGCCGATGCGGATCTTTTGGGTATGCCTTATCGATTAGTTGTTTCTCCTCGAAGTATGAAAGAAAATGGAATAGAAGTAAAGAAAAGAAATGAAGAAAAAGGGAAAGTTATTTCTTTTGAGGAATTATTAGTTTTACTAAAGCCTAAAGCCTAAAGCCTGTGTTTATTTATGTTTGATAAAATTTACAAATTAATTTCGAATGATATTGGTATAGATCTGGGAACATCAAATACTTTAGTATATTTAAAAGGTCACGGTATTGTAATTAATGAACCTTCAGTTGTAGCGGTAAATATAAAAACTAGTCAAATTTTGGCCGTAGGCGAAAAAGCCAAAGAAATGCTTGGACGAACCCCAGGACATATCAAAGCAGTTCGTCCGCTGATAGACGGAGTTATTTCAGATTTTGAAATTACGGAAGAAATGCTTTCATACTTGATAAATAAAGCGGATAAAATGTCTAAAAAATTTGCTAGACCAAGAGTCTTAATTGGCGTTCCGACTGGCACAACCAATGTTGAAACGCGCGCTGTTTATGATGCCGCTCGTTCAGCTGGCGCGCGAGAAGTTTTTCTAGTGGAAGAACCTATGGCGGCAGCTATTGGCATCAGACTTCCCATTAAAGATCCTGTTGGTTCTATGATTATAGATATTGGCGGTGGAACGACGGATGTTGCAGTTATTTCTTTAGGAGGAATTGTTAAATCAAAAAACTTGAAAGTTGCAGGCGATAGATTCAATAATGATATCGTCACATATATGCGGGATGAATTTAAAATTTTGGTTGGTGAAACTACAGCTGAGATGGTTAAAATTGTTATTGGTTCTGTCCTTCCCGGAGAATATATGGAAACAGAGGTACGTGGACGTGATTTATTGACAGGTTTGCCTCGCGAAGTAGTAGTAACAGATTCTGATATTCGCGAAGCATTTTCACTATCAATTAAAGAGCTTATAGAAGGCGTAAAAGATGTGTTGGAAACAACGCCCCCTGAAATTTTATCCGACATAATGCACAAAGGAATTACTCTCTCTGGTGGTGGAGCATTATTACCAGGACTCGCAGAACTTTTACAAAATATTCTTAAGATTCCGGTTTATGTGGTGGATGATCCACTTACAGCTGTTGCTCGAGGGACAGGCGTTATTTTAGATGATCTTCCATCTTATAGTGAAATTTTAATTGGGAATCAAGATGAGTTACCTCCTAGATAAAAAAATAAAAAGAAACAAACTGCTCAAGTATTCAATTCTTATTGTATTTTTATTTATTTTTATTTATTTTAGATTTAGTGTCTTTAACGGACTTTCTTATGTTTCAAGTATTGTTTTTCGCCCTATTCTGATTTTAGGAAATAATATTGGCGGAAAATTATCAAATGCCGGTGCTTATTTTTATTCTAAAAGATCTCTTCTTTTAGAAAATGATGATTTAAAATCAAAATTGAATGAACAGGAAGCAAGGATAGCAAATTACAATTCTATTTTAAACGAGAATTTAAAAATTAAAGAAATTTTAGGACGCCTGCCCATCGGACAGGCAGGCAAAAATGAGAAAGCGAATATGGTTTTAGCTAGCATCCTATCTAAACCAAACCAGTCTCCTTATGACACTCTTATTATCGATATTGGCGCAAAAAGTGGAATATTAGTCGGGCAAAGAGTTTTTGCGCTGGGGAATGTTCCGATTGGACGAATTGCTGAAGTTTATGCCAGTTCCGCGAAAGTTATTTTATTTTCAAATCCGGGAGAAATAACGGAAGTGGTTATTTCAGGTCGCGATACTTTTATGCAAATAGTTGGGCGGGGCGGAGGAAATTTTGAAATGATTTTACCAAGAGATTTTGTTTTAGAAAAAGGAACAGAAGTAGTTTTGCCTGGTATCACACCTTATACTGTTGGAATAGTGCAAACAATAATTTCTGATCCGCGAGATTCTTACCAAAAAGCTCTGCTCGTCAGTCCGGTGAATATACAGGAGTTGAAATTTGTGGAAGTGGAACGATAAAATTTTATGGATTTTAAACTTAGAACAAATGCGTTATATGCTAATAATAAAGAATTAATTCTTGATCTTAAAAAAGTTTCCAAACTTTTGCAAAAAAAGGAAATAACTAGGAATGAGTATGATAAAAAAGGAAAGTATCATTCCGCAACTTACATGAGAAGATTTGGGGGATGGAACAATGCTCTTAAAAAAGCTGGACTCGAAATAGGCTTAATAAGAACAATCACAGAAAAAGAATTATTTGAAAACATAGAAATAGTTTGGAGAATTTTAGGAAGACAACCTTTTGTTGCTGAAATGAAAAAACCGTTGTCAAGATATAATTACATAACTTACCAGAGAAGATTTGGAAGTTGGATAACGGCTTGTGAAGCATTTATAAAATATAAACAAAAAGATGTAGACTTTACAAAGTGGGTAAAAGTAAAGAGTATAAACAAGTCTCGAACAATAAATGAAAAAACAAGATTAAAAGTTTTAAAGAAAGACCATTATAGATGTGTTAAATGTGGAAGAAGTCCCGCATCCGAAAGAGGGATTATTTTACACATTGACCATATAAAACCATTTTCGAAAGGTGGAGATAGTAGTATAGAAAATCTGCAAACACTTTGTAGTAAGTGTAATTTAGGTAAAAATAATGATGAGAATTTATAGAATATTATGATTGAATTTACTGAACAACAATTTAAAGAAACCAAAGAAAAAGGCGAAGAATTGTATAAAACAATAAGTGAAGTTTATTGTCCTTATTTTAAAGAAAAAATTTCTTTTAGGGCACAAGGGCTTGAACATCTTAAATTTAAATCTAGAAACAAGGCTAGATTAGAACAAGACCAATATATGCGTTTTAAGTTGTTGAATTTAGTGCCGGAAATACTGAAATTGTCTTATACCTTGCAGGGAATATTTGAAACAAAAAAATTTGAAAGAATTCGTGTATACAATAGAACAGATACTATTTTAAAGTCAGTAAATTATTATGAATTTATTGCTATTATAAAAAGAAATCGAATTCGTATTATTATAAAGCAGATTGATGGTGGTGAAAAATTCTTTTGGAGTATAATCCCTTTTTGGGGTATGAATATGGAAACAATGAATAGAATATTACATGATGGTATACCAGAAGAAGATTAAAAACAAAAAATCCGCCTTTTAAGCGGGTTCTTTGTAAGGTGCTTGGTTACAGCTTAATGCCGTGAGAGGGCGAACCCTCCAAACACCTATCGATAGTATAGCAAGATGTCAGACAAAAAGCAAGAGTTATCCACAACCATTTTGTCCATACCGACGAAATGGTTTATAGAAAAATAATGCAATTTAAAATTGAAAAAAAGTTAAAAAATAGTTTAGGAAGAATAGGTATTCTAAAAACTCCGCATGGGGAAATAAAAACTCCGGCTTTTGTTGCGGTGGCAACAAAAGCGACGGTAAAATCTTTGAGCTCGGAACAAGTAAAAGATATTGGCGTTCAAGTGGTGCTTGGAAATACTTATCACTTGTATTTACAACCGGGAGATGAAATTGTAAAAGATGCTGGCGGTATCGGTAAGTTTATGAATTGGCCAGGTCCGACGATGACTGATTCCGGCGGTTTTCAGGTTTTTTCTTTAGGATCTGCATATGGCAAAGAAATTTCCAAAATTACAAAAATAACCGATCCATCTTTAATGATTCCGGAGAGATTTGATGATAATGACGCGCCTAGACTTGCAAAAATAGGGCAAGATGGAGTTTCTTTTAAATCCCATCTGGATGGCAGTGTTCATTATATTACTCCTGAAAAATCAATCCAAATTCAGCATAATTTAGGAGCGGATATTATTTTTGCTTTTGATGAGTGTACAAGCCCCACTGAAGATACAAAATATCAAGAAGAAGCTTTAGAACGTACACATCGTTGGGCAGAGAGAAGTTTA
>JBBUIR010000095.1:0-2904 GCA_038055245.1 Patescibacteria group bacterium
AATGGCATTCAGTAGTATTAGTGTTGTTTTGAACTCGTTAAGATTAAGAAAATAAATTAGGTCGATATTACAAACATTAACTAATATATATAAAAAAAATATATGAAAACAAAAAATATTTTCTGGGCAATGGTTGAAGCCGGGTTGTGGTATCTTTTTGCTGTGTATTTTTTCTACAGTCTACAAAACCCAACCGACATATGGACAACTGCTCTGGTTTTACTTGTTTTGGGATATTTGGCAGCTTGGGCTTGTCCGCTTATAAGAAACAGTGGTACTTGGAAAAATGCATTCGGCAAAAACGAATCCTAGTTAAGAACCGTTCTTGCTAGTTAATTTAAAAGCAGTGTATGAAAGATATCCAGCAATGATAACTGCCACCGCGCTAACCGATATCACCGGGATAGCGGAACCGTTAAAGACAACTTCCCATCCATATATTGCTCGCAAAAAATGAAAGAAGGCGATGATGAAAAAAACGATACCGGCTATAGTGTTAAAAGTTTTCTGTTCTATTTTCATAAATTTTCTTGTTTTTTATGGGTTTTTGATATATTTTTTATTTCTCCATTGCCTACCCTTACCTTTGTTAAGATTTTTATAAAAAGGTGTAAGTGCATGACAATTTGGGCACAATAATCTCAAATTTTTCTCTAGATTGTTTTCAGAATCTCCATCTATGTGATCCACTTCAAGTGGTACCACATCTGTTAAAGGATGTTTTTTATTCCATCCGCAAACAGAGCATTTATTGTCGTATTTTTCAATCAGATACTTTCTAAGCCAAGCGGCTAAATTTCTTGCGGTTATTCCAACTTCACCACTTAGTTTTCCTTTCTTCCATAAATCAATATTTGTTTTATATTCTAAATCGCACTGACATTTATTTGAGCAAAATTTTATTTTATGTCTAATCAAAAGTTTAGTTCCACACTCAGCACAAAATCTTAAATTTTTCATTTCCTAAGTATACCACAACCAAGGGGTATGTGATGGACTACAAAGTGTAAAACTAATCTAGTTTTTAAAATAATATTTTGATATTAGCATAATATATGCTAACCTAAAAAGCAGTAAGCCGGCATAGCTCAGTTGGTAGAGCACTTCTTTTGTAAAGAAGATGTCCGGGGTTCGATCCCTCGTGCCGGCTCCGCAATTATTCTATACCTTCTTCTTCCTTTATTCTATGCTTCATTTTTCTAATTTTTTGTCGATATTCTGAAATTACTCTTAAATATTTTGAAACTTCTTTTTTTTCTATTGTTTCATCTGTAGAACTATCTTTATTTTTTAATTTATTTTTTATTTCTTTTATAAGTATTATGCTATTAGTTTTTATAAAATTTGAAGATTTAATAAAAAATCTAAGTGTTTCAAGGAGTGTTGCATATCCGAACTTTTTAGCATTTTTAAATGTTAAATGTTTTATTTTTTGTAGTTCTGGAACAAAAGGATGTGAATGTTGCGCTTTTATAACTTGACCATTTCTAATAAGTACAAGTTTACCTCTTATCATTATAATGATACTAATAAGTGATAAAAAAAATAAAATTAAAGGTAAATACATAATATTTTATATTGAATAACGTTTTACTTCTTTTATTTTTGCTTTATTTTTATCCAACAGCTGGTTAATTGTTTCATTTGGATTTTTTATAAATACTTGATCAAGTAAAGTTTTTTCTTTAAAATATGTTGTTATCTTGCCTTCTAACATTTTTTTCTTTATTTCTTCGGGTTTATTAACACCGGCAATTTCTTTTTGAAAAATTTCATTGATTGTTTTTCTTATATCTTCCGTTATTTCGCTTTGAAAAATGTATTCCGGTTTCATGGCTGTAATATGCATAGCAATATCTTTAGCAAGTTCTTCATTTCCGCCTTCTAGAGAAACAACAACAGCAATTTTATTATTATGCACATAATTTCCTAAGATATTTCCTTTTATTTCATATATATCACCCAGCTCTATTTTTTCTCCAGTTTTCTGAATTATAGGATTAATCATGTCTTTTGCTTCTTCTTTCATTTTTTCTATGCCTTCTCTTAGCGCTTTATCGACTAATTTAGAAAGTAAAGTTACGAAATCTTCATTTTTCGACACGAAGTCGGTTTCACAATGAAGAGCAACTAAGATAGATTTTTTATCTCCTGCTTTAACACAGACTCTTCCATCTTTAGCCTGACGACTTGCTTTTTTAAGCGCAATATCAGAACTTGTTTTTTTTAAAATAGCGAGAGCCTTTTTCATATCTCCATCAGCCTCTTGCAAAGCGTTTTTACATTGCATTACGGAGATACCTGTCGCATCTCTAAGTTCCCTTATAATCTCAATTGTAATTTCTTTGGACATAAGTTTATATTAGCTATAGTTTTGTTTATTTATCTTTGAGAGGCAAGGACATTGCGCCTGCTTTATAAGCATTAGCGATAGAAGTGGTAAAAAGCTTAATAGAAGGTATTCCAGAATCATTGCCGACTATAGGATAGTCAATACCTTTTATATTTGAATCAGAATTTACCAATGCAACAACAGGTACGCTTGATTTTCTGGCTTCGGTAGCGGCTATATGTTCTGCTTTTGAATCAATGATAAATAATGCATCAGGAGTCTTTTTTAAGCCGATAAGACCCGAATAATATTTTGAAAGTTTTTCCATTTTCTTAGCCATAACTACTCTTTCTTTTTTTGTGTATTTTTCAAGTCCGCCTTCTGCGCTTTCTTTATTATAAGTTTCAAGTTCAATAATTCTTTTTTTTATTTCCGTAAAATTACTTAATGTGCCTCCAATCCATCGGACATTAACATAAGGCATATTTAAACTTAACGCCGCACTTTTTATTATATCTCTAGCTTCGGGTTTTGTGCCGACAAAAAGAATAATTTTATTTTGAGCGCCTAAA
>JBBUIR010000096.1:0-1696 GCA_038055245.1 Patescibacteria group bacterium
CTTTTTATACTGGTAATGAAAAAGTTATGGATACTGCTGGACGCGTAGAACGTTTCAATAAGCGTCGAGCCGCTTCTGCTTCTGTGAAAAAAGCTAAAAAATAAATGGATTGGCAAGAGTGGAAAAAAAGTCAAAAAAATGTGGAAACGGCAGAATTTCCGAATGAGGCGGTTTTGGAAGTGCGTGCTGGGGCAGGAGGTGATGAGGCTTCACTTTTTGCTTGGGAACTTGCGCACATATATGAATTATTTTCTATGATAAAAGGTTGGCAATGGAAAACCAATTATGAATCAAAAAGCGAACTGGGAGGCTATAAAGAAGCTAGTTTTGAAATAAAAGGTAAGGATGTTTACAAAATGATGCGTTATGAAACAGGCGTACATAGAGTGCAAAGAATACCCGCAACCGAAAAAAATGGTAGAGTTCACACTTCTACTGCGTCGGTAGCGGTGCTTCCTATCAGGAAAAAAGTTTTATTTGAAATAAATCCTGCTGATTTAGAAATGGAATATTCGCGTTCCGGAGGAAAAGGCGGGCAGAATGTAAATAAAGTTGAAACAGCCGTGCGACTTATTCATAAGCCAACAGGTATTGATGTGCGTTCCACAAATGAACGTAGCCAACTTGCCAATCGAGAAAAAGCCTTAATGATTTTGACAGCCAAACTTCAGCAATTAAAAGAAGAAGAAGAAGCGAAAAAATATGCTGGTGCTCGTAAAGATCAAATAGGCACTGGTGACCGTTCCGAAAAAATTCGCACTTATAATTTTTCTCAAGATCGTGTAACAGATCATCGTATAAAAAAATCTTGGCATAATTTACCTAAAATATTAGAAGGGGGGATAGAAGACATTATTTCTGCCCTTCAGTCTGGTGAAACAGGAACCGAAGAGGAATAAAATTGTTAAACACTCAGTGTTTAACATAGTGTTTAACATAAATAAAATAACCTTATTTTATAAGCATAAAATTGCTATTGACTTTTATATATAAAAGTGCTATACTTATTACAGATTAAATTTGGTTTAGTTCTATATCAAATCACATATATTTATAGGAGATTGTATGGAAACTTTAATAAAAATTCTTTTTTCATGTTACATATTTCCACCAACTTTTTCTTTATTGATTTAATTATGTATGAAGAAGGAAAAATAATAGAGATTGGAATTATTATTATTTTGCTTTCTATAATTGCATCTTTATCTTGGAGAGTAGAATCATCTATTGTTAAAAGAAATATTTTTTTTAAACAAATAAGATATTCTATACCACTTACAATTTTTTTCTTTAATATCATTTTTATTTTAAATGATATTTTTAAAATTATATATTAAAATCCGCTTGCGGTAGAGAAATCTGCCCGGGCGGATTTTTCTATTGCCATTTTTTTATTTTTAAGATATACTATACTTGTAGTTTCTCCAAGAGCTTTTAAGTTTTCATTGTGAGTTTTGATTTTGCAAAAAATCAACAGTTAGGGCATCAAAGAGATCATTGAGCGATAAGAGTATCTACGCCAGCCTCGACTAGTAATATGAGTCTAGGCGGGCATTATAATAATTTTTTGCTCGTTTTTTAAAAAACGAGAGAAGTAAAAATATGGCTACAAAGCTATATGTAGGGGGACTCCCTTACAGCGTTCAAGAGGATGCTCTTAAAGAGCTCTTCGCACAAGCTGGTAATGTAACATCAG
>JBBUIR010000097.1:0-3473 GCA_038055245.1 Patescibacteria group bacterium
ATTCTAGAAGCAAGTATTTTTCTTCGTCAGTAAGATTAAATGTTTTTTGCAAGACGTCAATAGTGGTTGGCGACTGTTTTAAGAGAAGTTGAATAGAAGAGTTGGTAACGATAGGAATACCATATGGAGATTTCATAAAGTCTGATGCATCTTGAGTAATAGTGGAAAGACCTAAATAATATTTTCTGCCTCTTTTTGCGATAGAGTATAGAAAAGACGCTGTATCTTCAGATTTCATCATCCACCATGCCTCATCAACGACCAAAAGACGTTTCTTCAAATTTTTTCTGATAGTTACCCAGATATAATGCATAACGATATACATCGCGACTGGTTTTAATTCATCTTCCATATCACGAACAGAAAATACCACAAATTTTTTATTGATATCTACGTTTGATGGTCTGTTAAGAAAAGTAGACCAGGAACCTTTTGTATATTTGACTAATCTGTTCATTACTGAGTCACTTCCTTCCATTCCAGCTAGCACCATTTCAAAATCTGAGAGAAGTGGTGGTTCAATGTTTGAAAAATCTGATTCAGGAGTTATGTCTTTTATAGCATAAGTTTCTGAAATAGCGCGATCAACCATAGAATCTTCCTCCGGAGTAAGACCGCCTAACATCAGTCTAAAAAGTCCGATTAGATTAATAATATTTGATCGAAGAACATCTTCAGATGACTCATCTTCACGAGGTATCGGTAAGTCAAAAGGATTAATATGATGGTCCGAAGAGAGAGAAATGTTAAAATATCTTCCGCCCACAGCTTCAGCCAAATATTCATATTCTCGTTCCGGGTCTATTACTATAATATCCACATCAAACATTAAAGATCTTAGAATTTCTAATTTTGTCGCATAACTTTTTCCTGAACCGGACTTGGCAAATGTTACGGAGTTGTAATTTTCCAATGAAAATCTGTCAAAAATCACTAGACTTGAATTGTGTCTATTGACGCCATAGAGTATTCCCTTATCAGAAGTTAAGTCGAAAGAAACAAATGGAAAGATACTGGAAAGGGGTTCAGAATTTAATTTTTGATGAATGTTTAATAAGTCATTACCCAACGGCATAACACTTTTAAAGCCTTCTTCTTGTTGAAAAAGCGCTGGCTTGACATATATCATTTTTGATTCAAGTATTGATTTTATTTCATTTTCAACTTTGTAAAGCTCAAGTTCATTGTCGGCATAAACTGTGATATAAATACTGACATCAAACATTTTTTGTTGCGCTTGAATCAGGTTATCACGAAGTCCTTCCAAGTCTTGATAGGCGGTATCAAGCATTGGGTCGCGAACCATTCCCTTTTTTTCACGCACATTTATCTGACTTTGAACTTCGGCCACTTTTTTCTGGAATTGTCTCAAAGCAAGCGATGTGTCTATGGGATGAATAAAAATTGAAACATCAAAAACTTTATCCAAATTAATTATCGGAGAAAACCAATTATCACTTAAAAATTTGGGATAAGATATGATAAAAAAAGTGCGGGCGATTTTATCACCTAAGTTTATAGATTTTGATTCAATCTTTAAAGCGGATGGGGCGACAATATCTTGGAGTTCTAATTTAGCCGCTTCATATATTTCTTCTGGTAACACTGCCAAAACAGAAGCATTTGCCCCTTTATTTTTGTCTATCTTTTTTTTTCCAAACAATTTATCAAAAATTCCCATATGTTTCTAGGCTCTAGGCTCTAGGCTCTAGGCATTAGCAATTTATCTTGCTAGCGCCTAAGGCCTAAGGCCTAGCTGCCTGTGTTATTTATTTCTATTTTACCTTCTAATTCTCCCGGATTGAAAACTTTGAAAAATACTTCAACGACTTCTTCTGTTCCCAATTGAGCCGATTTTATACCACAGCGTGAAAGTCCTTGTTGTATCACGCTTACTCTTTGTTCTAGTTGGGACCTTTTTTCTTCAAAATCTAATTGATTTTTAATTTCTTCTTCTTCTTTATTTTTTCTTGAAAACAAATTTCCAAATATTCCGGATTCTGATTTTAAATTTATATGCGTATAAGGTACCACCACAAAAAAGTTTTTTGTCATTATGCTTACCGACTCAGTGAAGCTTCTAATAAATTCTATATATTCTTTTGTTTGTAATTTAAGCAATGGTTCATTTTGTACTTTCATTCTATCTTCTAAAAGCAAAAGGTAAGGTCTGATATCCAGTCTTCTTGATTGTATTGATATTTGTACTGAAAAATCCAGGGTATTTAAGAAATTTTGGAATTGAAGTATTGTAGCTTGTTGTTCATCGCTTGATTTTAAAGATAAATTTACTGAATTAGCAAGCACAATCGCTCGAAGTCCTCCATCTTTTAAAACAACAATACCATCACGGACTTCCTTGATTGGTACAAACTCTTGAGTTGCCTTTGCTTTTAATGCCATATTTTCTAGGCTCTAGGCTCTAGGCTCTAGGCATTAGCATTTTGCTAGTGCCTAAGGCCTAAGGCCTAGTTGCCTGTATCTCCTTCTTTTTTCAAGTCAAGCACGTCTAAGCTCCAAGCCAAATCTCGAAGCTTGCTTCCACTAAGTCTTACCCCGCTTTGATTCATTGTTTCTTTTTTTAATTCAGCCGTTGCTTTGATTTCTTTCTGTAATTTGTCGTTTACTTTATTTACGTGTCTTTTCCAAATATAAAGTTTATCCTGCATGGCGTATTTTATTCCAGCTTCGATCATATTTATGAAAGGTTTGCCATTTGGATGATAAAAAGTAAGCGCTGCTGATAATCCTGCCACAAGCAAGATTGGTATAGCGCCCAAGAAGAGCCCTAATAATTTAAACAATATATAACATAAACCTGCTCCGCCAACCAAATAAACAAACTCCCTAAAAGTAAATGGGCCAAAAATTTTGTCTTCTATTTCCAAAAATTGTGGGACTTTGAATTGCATAAAAATTAGGTTCTAGGTACCAGCGACTAGGTTCTAGCTTATTAATTATAATATATATTCATTCTAGAAACTAGAAACTAGAACCTAACTATCTTGCCTACCCGGGTATTTCTCTGTATGGATCTATGTTTGGTATTCCGGTTTTTGATTTTGCTGAATTGTCTGCATCTTTTGAAATGTTATTTAAAGTGTGTTCTGTTTGTACCATTGGAATTTGAAAAGATCCGGAAAGTTTTTGCGCTAGTATTGAGGGTGTTTTATCTTTTTCCCCAAGGACTGTCTTTGGGGAATTTTCTAAGGACTGTCCTTTTTGTTCTTTTCCCGCGGGTAATTCTTTCTCTTTAATTAATGATTCGTAATTCGTAATTGGCTTAATTGAATCCGGGTTTTCAATTTTTTCTAATATTTCTTCGCGCGATTCAAAATCATTATCAAGGAGAGTTCTCAATGATTCAGTGGTTTCTGATTTTTTTTCTTCAACGGAAGGTTCTTCTCCCTCTGAGGTATACATTAATTTTAATAAATCTCTAATAAGCAAGAATATTTTTTCATTAATTTCTG
>JBBUIR010000098.1:0-3874 GCA_038055245.1 Patescibacteria group bacterium
GTTTCAACAGCCTGTATTTCACTTACATCTGTTTCTTTTCCGATAATTTTTATTTTTTCTTCATCAGAATAAGCATAATTGATTTCTTTGCCTTTTTTTATTTTATAAAGCGGAGGCTGGGCAACATAAATATATCCCGCTTCAATAACTCGTCTGAAATATCTGTAAAAAAGAGTAAGTAGTAGTGTGCGAATGTGAGCGCCATCAACATCGGCATCAGTCGCAATAATTATTTTATGATAACGCATCTTTGAAAGATCAAAAGTGTCTCCAATGGAAGTACCCATAGCAATAACAAGAGCTCTCACTTCTTTAGAAGCAAGCATTTTGTCTATGCGCGCGCGTTCAACATTTAAAATCTTTCCGCGAAGAGGCAGCACTGCTTGAACACGTCTATCTCTGCCTTGTTTTGCCGAACCGCCAGCTGAATCTCCTTCCACTAAAAATAATTCCGATTCTTCCGCGCTTTTACTTTGACAATCTGCTAATTTTCCAGGAAGTGTCATGCCTTCAAGCGCGCCCTTGCGAAGTACTGAATCTTTTGCCGCTTTAGCGGCTTTACGAGCTTTTAACGCAAGAACAGATTTATTTATTATGGTTTTAGCATCATCTGGATTTTCCTCCAAAAAACTGGCAAATGCCTCTCCAAAAACAGTCCCAACGGCGCCCTGAGCCTCCATAGAGCCCAATTTTGCCTTTGTTTGACCTTCAAATTGAATTTCACGAAGCTTTACAGAAACAACGGCAGTGAGTCCTTCCAAGACATCTTCGCCGGTAAATCCGCCTTCCGACTCTTTCATCATTTCATTTTTTTTACAGTAAGTATTTAGAGTTCTAGTCAGCGCAGTTTTAAAACCGGTTATATGTGTTCCGCCTTCTCCGGTGTAAATATTATTTGCAAAAGGAACAATGTGATCTACTATGTCGTCTACATATTGGAGAGCTATTTCAACACCTACTCCATCCAATTCTTTTTCAACATAAAAAATATTATTATGAATTGGTTTTTGAAATTTGTTGTAATATTTTACAAGAGAAATGAGCCCTCCTTCAAAATAAAAAGAGATTGATGGCAACTCAAATCCTAATTCTCTAAAATAAAAAACATCATCTAACTTGGAGGCCTTGCCTCCATTTGGAGGCAAGGCCTCCAAGTTGCGCGCGTCGATTATTTTAATTTTCAAACCTCTCACTAAATATGCTTGTTGGCGAATGTGATTCACAACCGTATTCCAATCAAATTTTATATCTTTGAAAATTTCTTGGTCTGGTTCAAAGGTAACTATTGTTCCGTTTAATTTAGAAGAAGAAACTTTTTTAACAGCAAATTTTTTCTTGCCCTGAGAATATTCCTGAATATATTTACCGCCATCTTTATACACTTCTACTTTGCAATAAATTGAAAGCGCATTCACAACAGAAGCTCCAACGCCGTGCAATCCTCCGGAAACTTTATATCCGCTGTTTTCTCCTCCGAATTTTCCTCCAGCATGAAGTGTCGTCATTACAGTTTCCAATGCGGAGACTTTAGTTTTCTTGTGTATATCAATAGGTACACCCCTGCCATTATCCGCAACACGTACACGATTGTTTGGCAAAAGCACAACTTCAATATCATCACAAAACCCTCCCATAGCCTCATCGCGTGAGTTGTCAAAAATTTCCCAAACTAAATGATGAAGCCCTTCCGGTCCCGTGGTACCAATATACATTCCCGGACGTCTTCTTACGGGCTCAAGACCCTCAAGAACTGAAATATCTGAAGCATCATAATGATGCCCATTTTTCTGCACGTTTTTTGTATCCTTTTCTTTAGCCATTTTATGTTAAATTTGAGTCAAAAACAAAAGCAAAAAACGAATTTTTGCTTCTTACATTATAGCAAAAAAGAACCTAAAAAACTAGTGTTTTTATCGTATTTGCCAACTTGAATTTTCCCTTATTTTATGGCCTATTTTTGTCATAATTTCATTAACTTCTTCGTCTTTTAAAGTTCTCTCGTAGGATTGAAAAACTAGCCTGAAAGCATAAGAAATTTTTCCGTCTTTTTTAAACTCATCAAATAATATAGGACCTCGTATTACAAGCTTTCCCATACTGTTTTTTACAATTTTTTCTACTTCTTTGCTTGAAACATTTCCAGGTACCCAGACAGCTATATCACGGACGATAAATGGAAACACAGACCACATTTTAAAATACGAAGGCCCCGATGAAAAATTTAAGGCGTCGTGGGTTCCCTGTCCTATGTCTCCGAGGGCGAAGGCGCCGAAATTTTTTAGCGGGGTCTTAAGTAATTCTGCCGATTTCATAAACTCATCAAGTTTCACTTCCTTTGTTTCTTTTTTATTAGCATAGGCAACATGAATTTCTTCCTTACCTTTTTTAAAGATAGTTCCAATTTCAAAAATTTTTATTTCATCCATCTCAAGCAATGGAGCATTAAGCTGATTCAATTTCAGACTTTCTTTCAATTCATCACTTAAATTTGTTCTTAAAAACTTTTTATCCGAAGCGGAAGCTAGTACTTCCACTTCCCCTTTATCTCTGAAAGCATAAGTCATGACCTCACTATAACCTTCATCAAGCAATTTATTTCTAGCCCAATTAATTTTAGAAAAAATTTCACTTTCTTTCGGAATAAAATCAATATTGGGAATTTTTGGTTTTACTTTATCATATCCTAAAATTCTTCCTATTTCTTCCACCATATCTTCTTCTATCACTAAATCAAGACGCATTGGAGGTACACTGATTTCAAATTTATCACCATTATTTTTGTATTCGAAATCATATCTTTTTAAAATATTCTCAATTTCACTTATGGAAACAGTAACACCTAAAATTTTTGAAATTTTATCTGCCGAAAAAGAAAGTTTCTTCACTCTTTGTTTATTTAAATAAACATCCACTATTTCTTCAAATTCTAATCCGCCATATTCAACCAAAAGTCCTGAAATTTCTCTCATAGCATATGAAGCAAGTTCTGGAGATAAATCATTTTCAAATCTTTTTGACGAGTCAGTTAAAATTCCCAGTTTCTTTGATGTTTTACGCACAGAAATGGGGTCAAAATTTGCCACTTCTATTAAAATATTTTTTGTATTTTCATCTACCTCGGCAATTTTTCCTCCCTTTACTCCGGCAATAGCAAGAACATTTTTCTCATCTGCAATTATCATATCAGTATTATTAAGCAAAACAGCCTTATTTTTTTTAATATTTCCAATAGTTTCTGAACCTAATAATTCAATCATCTCTGCAGTTTTCGCATTCCTAACTATAATTTTTTCGCTAGCTAATTTATCCAAATCAAAAGCATGGCAGGGTTGTCCGCAATCATACATAACAATATTCGTCGCATCTACAATATTATTTATACTCTTTTGTCCAATAGATTCTAGATGTTTTCGTACCCAATCTGGCGAAGGTCCAACTTTCACATTTCTGACAATTCGTCCCATATAACGACGACATTTATCAGTCTTTAATTCTATTTTTAAGTTGGTAGGTTCTGATTCTGGAATTCTATGTAAAGACGTAGGGTCTTTAAAGGCAATTCCAAATTGACTGGCAAGTTCGCGAGCTATTCCTTGATGACTAAGCAGATCATGTGTACGATTTGGCAGAATATTTAAATCAAAAATGACATCATCTTCTTTCTTTTCCACTCCTTCAACTTCGCAAAGATGATAAGTAAAAATATCCGCTATTTTTTCCGCTTTTGGAATTTCCGGAATATACCATTTTAGCCAGTTGTAAGAAATTTTCATTTTTTAAAATTGATTTAATCTTAAATCCCCCTGATAAAAAAACCGGACATCTGAAATATTCCACTTTACCATAGCAATACGATCAAGTCCTCCGCCAAAAG
>JBBUIR010000099.1:0-3365 GCA_038055245.1 Patescibacteria group bacterium
GGATTTTTTAATATTACTTTCTGCATTTCTTTTCCTATTTTAAACATTTCAAAAATAGCAATACGACCGCGAGTGCCGGAAGGACACTCGGGCGATGACACTGTGTCATACATTTCATCCTTAATTTCAATTTCTTTTTTAAATTCAATTGGTAAATCTTTTATCTCATCTTCAATTTGTAATTTAATACTTGGATCTATGGGCACAAGTTTTCTGGAACTCGGACAGGTCATTCTAGCTAAGCGTTGGGCAACGGATAAAATGAGAGTCGGCGCTATAAGATATGGATCAACTCCCATATCAACCAAACGAGGAATCGCTCCAATAGCATTGTTTGTATGAAGTGTTGATAAGACAAGGTGTCCTGTTAAAGCCGCTTGAATAGCAAGCTGAGCTGTTTCTTTATCGCGTATTTCTCCAACCATTATTACATCTGGATCCTGACGAAGGATAGAACGCAAGCCGGAAGCAAATGTATATCCAATTTCAGGCATCATTTGAGATTGATTAATATCAGGCATATGATATTCTACCGGGTCTTCTAAAGACACAATATTGCTCTTTTCTTTATCAAGCTCATTCATCATTGAATATAGAGTGGTGGATTTTCCAGATCCTGTCGGGCCAGTAATTAAAATAAGTCCATATGATTTGGTTAGCGCTTCTTTAAACATTTCAAGATTTCTTTTAGATAGTCCTAATTGATTTAGCGGTTTAACTCCTTTTTCCGCATCTAAAATACGTATCACTACTTTTTCACCATAATAAGCAGGCATAGTAGAAACACGGAAATCAATTTTATGTCCGTCAAGAGTAGTGCTAAAAGCTCCATCTTGAGGTTTTCTTTTTTCATCCAAACGTAATTTAGCCAGAATTTTTATACGCGCTACTATTCCGTTATAAACATTGGGCGGTAATATTATGCTCGTATGAAGAGCGCCATCCACGCGAAAACGCACTTTGACTTTTTCTCCCGCATTCTCTATGTGTATATCAGAAGCATTACCCTCTATCGCATTGCGTAATATAACAGCAACAATTTTTATAACCGGAGCATCTTCCACTATTTTTGTTTCTTCACCTGTTTTGACATTTTTTATTTCTTTATTTAAAGTATTTGATTCACTTAAACTTTTTGCATCAAGTGTTTCATCTTTATTGAGTTCATTAAGCGCCTCTTCCACTTGAACCGATATGCCTTTATAACTTTCCATTATGCTTTTATAATCACCGTTGGAAATAAGAAAAATCTTAAAAGGAATACTAAGTTTAGCTGAGATAAATTGCAATGCATCAAGCGCCTGTGTATTTTCTCCCTCTGTAATGCCAACTTCTAGCACTCCTTCTTTAAACTCAATCGGAGCAAAATGGTAATGCGTTGCCGCATCTTCTGGAATATATTTCAAAGCGTCAAAAAAAGACATCTCCTTCATATCCACTTTTTTTACCGGCATTTGTAAATACTCTCCCTTTATGGTGAGTATTTTTTCTTCTGGAACACCAAATTCAACTAAAGCTTCATCAACATTACCATCGTGCTTTTCTTTAGCAAGATTTTTTATTTCGTCTATTTGGCTATTATTGATTATGCCCTTTTTAACTAATTCTTCTAAAAAACTCATAATTAATTTAGTCTAAGGTGCTGGAGGAGGTGGAGTGACGCAAGTATTAGTCGTAGTGTTTAAAACTTTCGGTAATGCGCAGGTTAGAGGAACAACAGGCACTATAGGTAATACGGGTGCCACAAGTACTACAGGTGCAACGGGAGGCACTGCTACAGCATCAGAACCAATCGGAGCAAATGGATTCAATCTTCCTTGATCTCCTGGTCCCGGAGAAGTAAGAAAAATACTGGAATCACGTAGACTAGTAAATGATCCATCAGAAAAAATAGTGTCATCTAATTTTATATTTTTAACATTTAACAACACGGAAAGAAAATCTTTTGCAATTAAAGAGTTTTGATCTACAGTATTCTTATTTGGCAATATCGTATTTGAAGGAGAAGAAGAAATTAAATTTTGTTCCACTGGAGCAGGTTTAATAAAAAAGATATATATTAGAATTAAAACAACTGCAATCACTGTAAATATTATTATGTTTTTTATTTTTGAAGCCATTTTAATTTTTAAGCCAATAAGTTTTAATCTTAAAACTGTATCTGTAAGCCTCGGACAAAGACGAACTAAGTCCCATACTTGCATTTGAAGAAAATTGAATTGAAGATATATCCGCAACTCTGAGATTATTTTCTAAATCTTTCATAAAGTTGATAAAATTATTATAAGTTCCTTGAGTAGAAAATTCCAAATTCCAAACGCCATAATCTTTACCTAAGGAATCCTTTACTACTTGTGTGGTTGTCATTGTTCGTGATATCGCAGTATCTTTATTTGTTGCATCATATCTTACATCTTTAAGCACCATGCCGTAAGGTGATGCTATTTTTTCTATTTCAAGAATTAAACGAATATTATCAACATTATCAGGTAAAAGTTTTTGAAGTTTAGATAAATTTTCTGGATCAAATGAATTATATTTTTGAGTTAATTTATCTCGCTCAGCTTCAAGAGCTTTAGAATTATTAAGCGCTTCATTATAAGACGCCACTTGTTCTCTCTCTAACAAGACGTTTTCATAGAACGGATTAGTAAAAGTAAAAAATCCCGCTATGGCAATTCCTATTAAAATGATTGGCAAAATATATCTAAACATAATTAATTTAATATCTCTCCACTATCTGGAAACGCATTAGGAGAGTTTTCACTCGTAGCTTTGAGTGTTTTCTTGTAATTAACAAAATCCGGATCGACCGAAAATTCCAAATCAAAAGTAATATTACCTTTATCATCAAGTAAAAGATTAGAAAAGACGGGATCAATTAAATTTTTATTTGCTGCGAAAAGATCTGATTGAAGCGCAACAGATCGATAACCCACGGCAATTCCGCTCATCTTTACTATTATTTTTGCATTTTTACTATCATCACTAAAATCATAACTGAATTTGGTGTAACTAACAGTTTTCATAGTAATTGATTGAAGCGCTTTAAAAATAGGAGAAGTTGCAATATGTTTGGATAGGATTTCATTAGAAGCGCGCAAACGTTTATCTAAAACCTGAAGTTGAACTATTTTCGATGGTTCAAAACGATTTTTGGCTAAATTTAAATCATTCTCCATTTGCGCAATGTTTTTCGTTAAAATTACGTTATAAAAATAAAGACCTCCTGTTGCGATAATCACAGTAAAGAAAAGAAAAATAGAAATAACAGTAAAAAGACTAATCGGCCGCGAGGCAACAGCTCGTTCCTCAATCATCGGTTTTTTAGGTATAAAAGATGTTTGAAAATTTTGCTCCATTTT
>JBBUIR010000100.1:0-5479 GCA_038055245.1 Patescibacteria group bacterium
ACTTTTGCGCCAATTATATAAGGAGTGCCTATAGTTGTATCTTTACCATCATCAACTAAAAGAACCTTATCAAAAGAAACTTTATCGCCTTTTTTATACTCCCCTTTTATTTTTTCAATAGAAAGTAAGCCATCTTTAGAGACTTTATACTGCTTCCCGCCTGTTTGTATAACTGCGAATTCCATGAGATCTATATTATACGAAATTCAATAAAAAGGCAAGAATTTATATTAAAATATAGTTGTAATTTATGAGTTTATGGTTTATAATATTTGACATATGCAAACAAAAATCATTGAAAGATATTTTTTCTTTATTCTTTTATTCACTACCTTTATTTTCTCTTTTCTAATTTTCCGTCCTTTTTGGATAGTACTTGTGCTTGGTATTTCTTTTTCTATAGTACTTTATCCTGTTTATGAATGGTTTAATAAAAAAAAATCACCAAATTGGTTGTCAGCGCTTCTTACTGTATTTTTTTTCATTATAATAATTGGCATCCCGCTTTTTGGTATAGGCGTTATGGTTTTTAATCAAAGTCAAAATGCTTATCAAATGATCGTTAATAACATTGATTCTTTGTCATTCATAAATTCAATTAATAATTCTATAAACAAAATACTACCTGATGGCACATCTTTTGATTTATATGAAAAAATTTCAAGTTTAATTTCTTTTATATCAAAGAATATAGCAAGTGTTTTTTCTTCTACTTTATCTGCTATCTTCTCTTTTATTCTTACTTTATTATCTATCTTTTACTTTCTAAAAGATGGCACACGTTGGAGAAAAGTATTAGTTGTATTAAGCCCACTTTCAGACGTTGATGATGAAAAAATCATGAATAAATTTTCACGCGCGGTAAACGGTATTATTAAGGGATACCTTTTCGTTGCTCTTATCCAAGGAATATTAATGGGGATAGGACTTGCACTATTCGGAGTGCCAAATCCCGCGCTTTGGGGATTAGTAACTATGATTACCGCGCTTGTGCCAACTGTTGGCACTGCAATTATTTCTATACCGGCTATAATATTTCTTTTTATGACAAAACAAACAATGAACGCTGTTGGCCTCCTAGTTTGGGCAGTAGCTATTGTAGGAATGGTTGATAATTTATTAAGTCCAATAATTGTGGGCAACAAAATAAATTTACCTCCTTTCTTAATTCTATTTTCTGTCTTGGGCGGAATTTCGCTTTTGGGTCCAGTGGGGATCTTGATGGGACCTTTAACTATAAGTTTGCTTTATACTCTTATTTCAATATACAGAAATGAATTCAAGCAGAGTATGATTTCATAATTAAAATGTCATTAAAATTTTACAATACCCTAACAAGAAAAAGAGAAAACTTCTCGCTCATTGATGAAAAAGAAGTTCGGATGTATTCTTGCGGACCGACGGTTTATTATTATGCTCATATAGGCAACTTACGCGCTTATGTTTTTACTGATATATTATGCCGTACTATTAGATATAGCGGTTTGAAATTAAAACAAATAATGAATATTACCGATGTGGGACATTTAACAAGCGATGCAGATTCGGGAGAAGATAAAATGACAAAAGGACTTTTGCGGGAAGGAAAAGTGCTTACGCTTAAAAATATGCGGGAACTGGCGGAATTCTACACGGAAAAATTCAAGGAAGACATACAAAAATTAAATATTCAAATACCTAACGGAATGTATTTCGCAAGCGATTACATAAAAGAAGATGTAGATTTAATAAAAAGATTGGAAGAAAAAGGATATACATATAAAATAAGCGATGGAATTTATTTTGATATTTCTAAAATGCCAGATTATGGAATATTAAGAGGAGGCATCATTTTCAGAGAAGAGTCTAGAAGCAGGATTACTGAAAATTCCGAGAAAAAAAATCCGGAAGATTTCGCGCTATGGAAATTTAATGACAAAATCGGTTTCGAATCTTCTTTTGGAAAAGGTTTCCCGGGCTGGCATATCGAATGCTCGGCTATGAGTATGAAATTTTTAGGCGAACAGTTTGATATCCATACAGGAGGCGTCGATCATATTTCGATACACCATACCAATGAAATAGCGCAATCCGAATGCGCTACGGGTAAAAAGCCTTCCGTTAGATTTTGGATGCATAATGAACATGTGAATATGGGAGGCATAAAAATGGCCAAATCTGAAGATAATTTTCTAACATTAAATAGCATTATTAAAAAAGGTATAAACCCTATCGCATATCGATTTTGGCTTTTAATGGCTAGCTATCGCACTAAAGTAAGTTTCAACTGGGAAGCCTTAAAAGGCTCAGAAATAGCCTTAAAACGTCTTTATAAGCTCTATATTGAACTTGAAAACAAGGTTGGAAAAGTAAATACTGAATATCAACAAAAATTTAAAGAATACCTAGAAGATGATTTAGACACTCCGAGGGCACTATCTCTCCTTTGGGATGTAATAAAAGATGAAAATATTTCTCCTAGTGATAAAAAAGCAACTATTCTTGATTTTGATAAAGTTTTTGGACTTGGTTTTGAAAATTTAAAAGAAGAAAAAATTCCAGAGAAAATTATGAAACTAGCAGAAGAACGCGAAGAAGCTCGTCTTAAAAAAAATTTTAAAAAATCGGACGAATTACGGGATAAAATAAATAATTTAGGGTATGATATAAAAGACGAAGAAAACGGATATAAAATAAATTTAAATTAAATATTATGATAGATAAAATTATAAACACAAAAAATATAAAAAAATCTGACGTAGTAATTTTGAGCGCTCCTTATGAAAATAGCGTTTCTTTTATGGGAGGTACTTCTAAAGGTCCCAAAAAAATAATAGATTGTCTGAATAACAATCTGGAACTTTTTGATATTAATTTACGTTGTGAGCCGGCAAAAATATTAAAAACCGCACATAAAGAAATATCGGGGCTAAAAAAAATAACGGGAGAAAAAGCATCCAAGAAAATAAGTTCTGAATATCAAAAATTATTTAATAATAAGTTTACAATCATGTTGGGTGGAGAACATACTGTAACATTTGGTGCTCTTCTAGCTATTTCAAAAAAAGAAAATCCAAGTAATATAACTATCTTACAAATAGACGCTCATCAAGATCTTCGCGATAATAACAGTGATTATAGTGAAAATTATGAAAAATTTGCGCATTCATGCACGATGCGCAGAATACATGAACTTGGTTTCCCTATCGTGCAAGTTGGCATTAGAACATATTCAAAATATGAATATGAATACTGGCAAAAAAATAAAAAAACAATTACAGTTTTTCCATGGACTAAAAATAATAAAATATCAAAAATCAAAGATATTTTGAAATCAATTAAAACTAAAAAAGTTTATCTTTCCATTGATGTGGATGGTATAGATCCTAGCTTTATGCCTGGCACTGGCACTCCAGTCCAAGGAGGACTCGAATGGAATTATGCTCTTAATTTAATAGAAAAATTATTTGAGAAAAAAAATGTCATAGCTGCAGATATCGTAGAAGTTTCTCCTCAACGTGATTGCGTTCTCACAGAATTTGGCGCTGCCTTAATTTGCTATAAAATAATGGCTCACAAATTTAAGAAGAAATTGCTTTCTTAAAAATTCTCTTGTGATATATAGAAAAGATTATTATTATATTCACTACTATAAAATAAATATTGAAAGAATAAATGGAGAAAATCCAGTTTTTTATAATTAACAAAGATAAAGTATTATTTACTATTCCTCCAAAATAGGTTGAACTACTTTCAGTTTCTGGAAATTTCCATGATTTTATAATAGTCGGTATGGCTGCTAAACCATCACTAATTATTGCGAAAAAAATTGAAATTCCTAAATTATATGTAATTAAATAAAGAACAAGAGCCATTATAGAAAAAAATCCGCAAATTAAATCAAAAGTTTCTATTCTCCAAAAAACATTTTTTTTGAATAAAGAAACAACAATTACTAAGAGAGGACCAAAACCTGCCATAAATATACCAGTAACAGAAAGACCTGCGCCAGCTTTAAGCGCTAAAAAAGTTCCCAAAAATGGCGCAAGCATCCAAATAAACCAAGAAACCAAATTTGGTCTTGTATTTCCATAGACAATATTTTTCACATACCAAAGAGAGCAAAAAAGATTTATCGCAACTCCAATAATAATTATTTTTTCAGGAAGCATATTTTATATCCCCTCTTTTTTGAGTTGTTCTAGAAGTTCACGAGCTTTTTGAGAAATTTTACTAGATATTTTCACATTTATTTTTATATACAAGTCTCCAGCCTTACCATTTTTTATTGCCTCACCATAACCCGCCATTTTAAGCGTTTGGCCATCATGAACACCTCCTGGTATTTTTATTGTTATTTCTTTATTATTATTTATTATTATTTTTTTCTCTACTCCTAAAATAGAATCTACTAAAGAAATTAGTATTCCTGTTTGCATGTCTCGTCCACGAGGTGTTCGTGTATAAAAACCTCTCATCCCTCCTGTAAAAAAATCACTGAAAATATCATTTAAGTTTCCAAAATCAAAATCACCTCCACCGTTTTGAAAACCAGAGAAATCAAAACCTTCAAAACCGCTATGCCCTGAACCATAGCCACCTTGACCCACATTTTCAAATCCAGATCCAAATTGATCATATTTTGAGCGCTTAGCGTCATCTGAAAGCACCTGGTAAGCTTCATTTACTTCTTTAAACTTAGCTTCATTTCCTTCTTTTTTATCTGGATGATATTTATGCGCTAATTTATAAAAAGCCTTCTTAATTTCATCTTTTGAAGCGCCTTTATTTACTCCTAATATATTGTAATAATCTTTTGTCATAATAATATTATACAGGCTTTAGGCGCTAGGCTCTAGCTTTTAATTAATCAAGCTAACGCCTAAGGCCTAGTTGTCTAGGGCCTATTTATTTATATCATAGGTTCAGCCTCTTGAGAAATTTTTTTATTTTCTTCTTTTTTTGAAGTTTCCTCTCCATTTTCACCTTCATTATTTCCTTTCTCTCCGTTTCCTTTTCTTTTTGCTTTACTCTCAATTATTGCTTTTTCTTCCGCGCTTCGAATGATTGTTGCCTCTTCTTCAGCTATAAGTTTAGCCGCATCATCTTTGGATATTGAATATTTTCTGCGGGACGCATCCATAATTTCTTTTTTATAGGAAGAATGTGTGGGAGGCAAAACCCGGAGAGTTTCCGCAGAAAACGGGTCGTAAGATTCTCCATCAATTGTCATTTTAATATAAAATTCGGCGACGGCAAGATTAATCATATCTTTCACGCCGAATAGAGGTTCAAATTCCGGTTTTAATTTAACCGCATCTTCTCCCCCAACTCTAAAACAAATTAGACTTCCCGTATTTCCAAGCACTGCGTGCTGAACTTGAGGAATAAGCTGACCAATATACTGGTGGGCTATTGTAAGATTAAGAGCATATTTTCTAGCTTCTGATAAAATATTTTCAAACGTTTGGGTAACAATATTATGAAACTCGTCTATATA
>JBBUIR010000101.1:0-3866 GCA_038055245.1 Patescibacteria group bacterium
CGGTTCAAGGCACAGCTACGGCTGACATAATAAAACTTGCCATAAGATATGCGGAGGAAGATTTAAAAAAAGCAAACCTATTAAATAAGGCGCATCTTGTGCTTCAAATTCATGATGAACTGGTTTATGAAGTGGAAGAAAAAGCGCTTTTGGAGACTGAAAAAATAATAAAAAACGCTATGCAGACGCTGTTAGAACGATCATATTTACATTACAAAACCAGCATTCCTTTGATAGTACACGCTGGTTTGGGAGATAATTTCGGAGAAGTTAAATAGTATATTTTATAGTATAATAAAAAGATGGAACTAGAAAAAAAGGTAGAACAATTTGGAAACGAAAATCCTCATAAAAATAAAGTGCACAGGATTTTAGCGCATTCATATCTCTTTTATTTTATTTCATTTTTACTTGGTCTTTTGTTAGATTTTATTTTTTCATTTAAAATTTTTGGAAATTATGCCATGTCATCGATAGGTGCTATATTTTTAATTTTTGGCACGTTCTTAATACTATGGGCACAGAAGTCATCTCATCATTTACAGAAAGAAAATATGAGTAAAGAAACATTTTATTGTGGGCCTTATCGCTATACTCGAACTCCGACACATTTTGGACTTTTTCTTTTGATGTTAGGTTTTGGAATTATAGCTGATGCTTTATTTATAATTATTCTTTCAATAATTTCATTTTTTATTACCAAATTTACATTTATCAAAAAAGAAGAAAAAATTCTTGCCGAAAAATATGGTATACCTTATTTAGAATATAAAAAATCAGTTAAACTTTAATATGATTTATCTTTTTTGCGGTGATGATGTAAAAAATAAACACTCTAGCTATGAAAAATTTATGAAATCTGTACCATTCGGTATGGAAACTTTTTTTGTTAGTAAAAATGATTTTGACCCGATGGAAATAGAAAGTTTTTATTCAGGGGAAGGACTTTTTTTTACAAAATGTGTGGTAGTTTTTACAAATATTTTTGAAAAAGAAGAAACACTGGATTTTGTCTTAGAAAAGTTAAATTTAATAGGTGAGTCAGGAAACAGTTTTGTTTTTTTAGAAGGAAAATTAAACAAGTCAGTGTTGGATGCTTTTAAAAAAGCCAGAGCCGAACTTAATGTTTTTGAATTATCTAAAGAAAAAAAAGAGAAATATAATAATTTTTTATTAGCTGATGCTTTCGGACAAAGAAACAAACTTTATTTATGGATTTATTTTAGACAAGCGATGAATGTAGGTGTTGGCATGGAAGAACTTGTTGGTATTCTTTTTTGGAAAGCTAAAGATATGCTTTTAAAAAAGAATTTTAGTAAATTTTCTGAACTGGAACTTAAAAATTTTGCAGGCAAACTTTCTTATCTTTTACCTGAAGCTCGCAAAGAAGGCGAAGATGCCGAATCTGTATTTGAGCAGTTTTTACTTGATGCTTTTTAAAAATCTGTTATTATAACAAAGTTGTCTAAAAACCGCCCGTAACTCAGTTGTAGCGGATTCAATAGATTATTTAGTAAAGTATATTTTGTTATAAAAGTTAATATATCCGCCCGTAGCTCAGTTGGTAGAGCAGATCCCTTTTAAGGATAAGGTCCTCGGTTCGATCCCGAGCGGGCGGACAATGAAAAAAATATCTATTCTAATTATTCATAATGTCAGGAGTGTGACAAATGTTGGCGCGATGTTTCGGACCGCCGATGCAGCTGGTATAAATAAAATTTATTTGACCGGTTATACGCCCACACCCCTTGATCGTTTTGGCAGAATTCGTAGAGATATGGCAAAATCCGCTCTCGGGGCGGAGGAATTTATATCTTGGGAATATAAGAAAAATTTACTTACTCTTCTCAAAAAATTAAAACAAGAAAAGTATTTGATAGTTGGTATTGAACAGGCAAAAAATTCTGTTGATTATAAAAAAGTGAAATTACAAAACAAAAATATTTTTATTGTAGGTGCCGAAGTTACCGGTATCCCTAAAAATATACTTGCAAAATGTGATGTAATAGCTGAAATTCCAATGAAGGGGAAGAAAGAATCACTAAATGTTTCTGTCGCTTGTGGAATTGTTTTATTTAAGATGCTTGATGTATAGAACAAAAATGCGCGCTTCTGCCATTTATTATTTTTCTTTTTATAATTCCTTTACATCCTTTCTTTCTGCATTTTTCCCCAGTACGCCTATAAGCTTCATGATGAAGCTGAAATTTTCCTTTCTTCCCAAATAAATTTATATAATCTGACATTGAATCACCACCAAGTTTTATACTTTTATTTAAAATTTCTTGCATTGTCTTAAATATTTTTTTGAATTCAACATCTTTTATTTTTAAGACTTTTCTTTCTGGGTTAATTCCTGTCCACCAAAGTACTTCGTCGGAATAAATGTTTCCTATACCCGCCAATATTGTTTGATCCATCAAGACTGTCTTTATTTTACCATTTGGTTTTCTCTTTAATCTTTCTTCTAATTTTTTATAAGTAAAATTTTTATCTAGTGGTTCTGGACCTATATTTTTTAGATGTCTGGAATTATGAGCTGTTTTTGTATTAAGCAAAGTTATTTTGCCGAATTTGCGCATGTCTGAAAAGGCTAAAAAATCATTGTTTGAAAAGGTAAAAAGAGCATGAACATACTTATCTTTGTTGTTATATAGCAAATGTCCAGTCATTTTCATATGGATTAAAATAGTTTTATCACCTGATAAATTAATCAGAATATTTTTTGCTTGTCTTTCTATGGATAAAATTTTTTTTCCGATAATTTCTTTTTTGAAAACTTTAAAATATTTCGGATTTGCGACTGCATCATATTGACGTTTGTCTTTAGTCGCGAGGTTTGTCCAAACGCCTTTTATGATGAGGCCTGTTATTGTTTTTTTCAGGCCTCTGACTGTCGTTTCTACTTCTGGTAATTCAGGCATGATATAATTATACAATGATAATGAAAAAAATACTTTCTCTGTTTTTTCTTTTTATCTTCTCTCTTATTTTCCCTTTTCATGTTTTTGCGGCTAACCCCTTGCCAGATGAACCGATTAGAATCTTACTAGTTCCTGGACATGATAATAAAATATGGGGAGCGCAATATGGAAATATAAAAGAAGCTGATATGAATTTGGTATTAGCGACTCGTATTTACGATCTTCTCAATGGGGATAAGAGATTTAAGGTTTGGATTACTCGTGATAGTATGGGATATACAACAGAATTTACAGATTATTTTACCAATCATCAGGCGGACATACTTTCTTTTGAAAAAGATTCAAAAAAAGAACTGCAGAACAAAATTAATAACAAAAGTTTTATTAAAAAAGTTGATGTAAGACATAATTCTGCTACTGTAGATGTGGCTTTTAGACTTTATGGTATAAATAAATGGGCGGATGAAAATAAAATAGATGCGGTGATACATATTCATTTTAATGATTATCCACGTAAAAATAAATGGATAATAGGGGAGTACAAAGGTTTTGCTATTTATATGCCAGAAGGACAAATGGCTAATTTTAAGGAAAGTAAACAACTTGCAAAAAGTATTTTCTCACAAATTTCTAAAAAATATGCTCCAAGTACTTATAAAAAAGAATTAGGTGGATTTGTCCCTGATCAAAATTTAATTGCTTTAGGTTCTAATGATACTCTTAAAGAAAGTGTTCGTTCCGTATTAATAGAATATGGTTACATTTATAGATTTGGGAATAGTAAAATGCGTCATGAAGCATATGTCAGTATGGCCGACTTAACTTTCAAGGGGATAAAGAATTACTTTTTTGGGAAATAAGATAAAAATAAAGGAATTAACTTTTTGAGGGGTTTTGAGCGCGACGGCGCGAAAATTTCAGGATTTTTTAAGCTTCAAAAAA
>JBBUIR010000102.1:0-2811 GCA_038055245.1 Patescibacteria group bacterium
GCATCAACAAATAAAATCCCGGAAGTTACTTTTTTCTTAGGAGTTTTTGCTACAACTGCTTTTACTTCAGTGCTTTTTTTGACAACTTCTGTTGCAGTTTCTTCAACCGGTTTAGTTGTAATTTTTGTCTTTCCCATAAATAATTTTATGTCTTACTCTCTTTTCTCTTACCTGATGCCATTGTTTTTCTGACGTTGCCTCTGACAGTTCTAGAATTGGTTTTTGTTCTTTGTCCTCTAACTGGCAATCTTTTTATGTGTCTGATACCTCTATAAGTTTTAATATCTTTCAATCTTTTAATATTGCCGGAAATTTCTCTTTTTAAATTTCCTTCAATTTTCATTCCTTCAATTATTGTGCGGATTTTATTTTCTTCGTCAGGCGTTAAATCTTTTGCTTTTTTTCCTACGTCAATACTGACTTGTTTCAAAATTTTTCGAGCAGTTGAAACACCAATACCATATAGGCAGGTTAAACCAATCTCAAGTCTTTTTTTATCTGGTACTGTTATTCCAAGAATTCTCATAAATTATTGCTTTTGCTTATGTTTTGGATTAGAACAAATTACGCGCAAATGCCTAGCGCGCTTAACCATCTTGCAGTTATCACATATTTTTTTTATAGTTGATCTAACCTTCATAAAAATAAAAACAGGTAAACTTTATTAAAACAAGACAAAAACAAGGGACAAAACCCTTATTTTTTAATATCTAAAACTTTTCATAAACTATAATTGCTATAATACATCATTCTTTAAAAAATCACAACCTTTTAATTATTCTTCCTTTTCCACCATACGAATCTAAAACAACTTCAACTGAATCTCCAATTAAAACCTTAATTCTGTGCATACGCATTTTTCCTGAAAGATATGCCAAAATTTCTTTATCATCTTCCATTTTTACCCTAAATAAAGTAGAAGGTAGCGATTCGGTAATAACACCTCTTGCGATTAAAACTTTTTCGTTTTTTTGATCACTCATTAAGTTTGGTAATTATACTAAATTTATAACTATCGGTCAATATTTTAATGTTAATAAGCTTAGCGCTAAAAATTACTTTGGATAATTCACGATGACTTGGATACTGCTACTTTTGTTGGGAAAAGAGGTTTTCCAAAAAGGACGAAGCACTAATTGCGCAGTGTCTATACTAGGATATTGTGCTAAAATTAAATTAAAATCTATCTTTTTTCTATTTAACATATCAGCAATAAATTTTGTTTCATCAACTTTCCAAATAATTTTAGGAGTGCCTGACAAACTAAAATTTATACTTTTTATGTCCGCAAAAGAAATACTTTCTTTATCAGATAAGGAAAAAATTAAATCTCGGATATTCGGTATATAAACTTTGCTTCCATCATATTTATCAATAATATCTTGAGCTATTTTTGTTGTTAATTTCTTTTCATCAAAAAGGAATCCATAAAGCGTACCTTTAATATTTACTAAAACTGTGCCATCTTTATTAGGATTAAAACTGGCATTTTTATCATCTATATTAAGAAATATTGCATCTTTAAATAAAACAAACCCGCTTGGAATTTGATCTGTAATCTTCTTTGAGAGTTTATTTTCTAATGTGGCTTTAAGTTCACTTATCACAGTTATTTTATTAAGAGAAGAGACAACAGGAGACTTTCCTTTAAACCCACCTGTTATTTCTCCTTTTGACCTAGCATAGAATTTAGAGTATTTAGGTGTTCCCTTAAAACCAAAAATTTCAAAATCAAGTGGAGTACTATTATATTTTTCTCCAGCTTCCGCTGCATAAATACCCACTCCAACACTTCCTGGCTTACCATTTTTCGTTATTCCAGGTACAGTTATTTTTTTATTTGTTTTATAAATTTTCCCATTTGACCCTTCTAATCGTGTATCCACATCAAGTGTTTGAGAAGAAGAACTGTAAGAATTATAAATCAAAACAGTTCCTGTTGCTTTTATTGCTACATTTTTTTCTTCCCCGCCTTGTATTGTCTTATTTTCTTCTCCAGAAATAACCGCTAAATCAAAAGATAAACCTGGTATACTTGAATCTTTAATAGCAGATAAATTTTCATTTAGAGGTATTTCTTTTACTTTAGGAATTACAATAATTTTTGCTCCAGAAAATAAAAAAGAGAGAGCAAAAAGAAGAAACACAATAGAAATCAACGCCACAAAATAAAGTCTGTATTTAGATTTTTTATCACTTTTTTTTATTTTCTTATAAATTTTTTCTTCTTCTCTTTCCATCACAGGCGTAGACGTAGAAGTCTTTACCCTTATAATAATGGGCTTAGGTGTAGAAGTTTTTATCTTTACCATATCTTGAAGTAAATTTCTTGACATAATTATATTTTAGCAAAAAAAACGATTAAGATAAATAGACTCAATAATAAGAAACGGGTCACGATTTATGTTGTCCTTGAAAGCCGTAATACCATTAAGTATTTTCACATCTAAAAAAATAATTCTAAATTCTGGTTCAGTTAAAGTATATTGATTAAATTGTTCATTTTTAATAATTTTCGAAAAAAAACCTGTTAAACTTTGATCTACCGTTATAAAAATAGTCGCAGGAACAGAAATATCATCTGAAAGATTAATCAAAGATTCTTGAAACTTACTAAGCCATTTAGTTTTTAATTTACTAATAATCAATTCAAGTTTTTTCTCAACGTATTCTATCGCATGCTCATCTTTATAAAGAGAAATAAAAGATTCCGCTTCGCTTAAAGTACAATTTAAATTTTCTGCTACCCCGCGTATTATAAAATTATATCCTAAAGGATATGAAATAGAATTAATTAACATATCTTTTTTT
>JBBUIR010000103.1:0-2260 GCA_038055245.1 Patescibacteria group bacterium
ACCATTCCCCCAGAAAAATGAGGCGGGGTGCGGTCAGGAGTTCCGTTCAAAAAAAGTTCGAGCAAATGCTAAAATAACACCACCAAACGAAACATTGTCGGAATTAAGAAAGAGCTTCATCTATTGAAACTCTTTCTTAATAATAAAATTTCTTTATATTTCTCTTATGTTCTTCATACGTCACCGAGCAATGAATTTTTTTATTTCTATCGTGTAAATAAAACAAGCAATTTGTTTTTTGAGGATTATATGTAGCAGTAATCGCATCTAACCCCGGATTTGCAATTGCTCCAGGTGGAAGACCTTTATATAAATATGTATTGTAAGAAGATTTTATTTCTTTATCTTCTGGAACAACCTGTCTCCACCAACCTTCTTCCTCACTTCCTTTTGCATATTGTAAAGTAGCATCTATTTGTAATTTCATCCCGTCAAAAATACGATTCCAAATAATCCCTGATATTAAATTCATATCACTCTTGCCCCCTGATTCACGTTGGATAATCGATGCGATTTTTAAAGCCGTATCTTGATTTATTATTTCTTTTGATTTTGATTTTTTAATTTTATCTGTTTGTTTTAAAAATTCATCAAACATAGTAGCGCTAACTGCTTCAGGACTTTCGTTTTTGTTAATTAAATACGTCTTTGGAAAATAATGTCCCTCTAAATTTGTAGTATTTAAAGCAAGATGTCTATTTAAAAAAATTTCTTTTTTATTTTCATCCCAATCAAGTTTATTTGTCATAATTTTTGCTATTTCTTCTTTTCGGAGACCTTCCTGTATTCTAATAATATATACAGACGGATTTGCCAAATTCGCATAAAAAGATAATTTTGCAAGAAGAGAGGGATCTAACCCATAATAATAAACTATGCCAAATAAAGTCCCAACTAATAAAACAAAAATTGTAATAAGATATTTTAATTTCATTCTTACAATAGATTATATCAATCATTGCAAAATAAAAAAAGCCCTTAATTAGTATAAACTAAATCAAGGGCTTCAAAACTACTCATCACAATTTGGACATTCCGCCCCATCTTCATATATAGGAGTGGAACACTTTGGACAAACCTTCTCGGCACCAGGATGCATTTTTTTAGCTAAAATAACTTGAACTAAAGAAGCGTCATAATTTTTTACAACAACTTTTTTAGTTTTATTATCAGCGTCATCACTAGTAGGAAAGTTCGGCAAAAATAAACCGTCCCAATACACAAACTCGTCAGCTAAAGTACTCATACTTCCTCCTTATTATTCTAAGGGATATACTATCATAGATTTATATAAAAGTCAATCTTTTTTTAAAATTAAATTCCCTACTTTAAAAAACAAAAGCTCGCCTTACGGCGAGCTTTTGCGGCACTTATGTTGTTTACGATAAATGCGAGAATACACTCAGTATTACCTCACACTCACAAAATAAGTATAGCATACTTGAAATAAAAAAGCAAATGTTTTATAATCAAATCGGTCCTGTATCGGATAGTTGAGCCCCGACTTTGGTCGGGGTTAGGAAAGTCCGAACACAATTTACCCCGTATTTATGCGGGGCAAAAAAACGGGTAGTGGGTAACGCCCACATATAGTAATATATAGGTGCGAGCAGAGACGTTTTGTAGCGAAAGCTCCAAAACACCCCAAGCTAAAAGCAAGGGGTGAGCTCTACAGCAATGTAGAAGATGAAACGGCTAAATCCTTATTTTTGTGCAAGATCGCGCTCCGACGTTATGTTGGAGAGAATCGCTTGAGCTCGAGCGTAAGCGAGAGCCTAGATAAATAATTATCAACCCAACCTTTGTTGGATTACAAAATTCGGCTTATAGATACAAGACCAAAAACATGAAAAATCCTCTCGTAAGAGAGGATTTTTCTGTTCATTTAAATATCAGAAGGGCCTTCTGTTTTTTCTTTTTGAGCTTCTTCAGCTAGAACATCGTCAATGGAACAAACTCCGGAGACACAAGCATATTCTTTCGCACCAATAGTATTATCTTCTTGCTCATAATAAATAAGTTTGGAAAAATCAATATTTTTTATTTCTTTGATTCTTTTTTCATATTCTTCTTTGGAAATCTCTTCATATGGCGCAAGTTGGTAAACATGTTCGGATCGAGGCAAGAAGGAAAGACCGCCGACGATATCCCAATTCTCATAAATAAAGTTTGCAACTTTAATCCATTCATCGTTGCCTACATAAATAGTCACGGAAGGATTATGTTCAATATAATTTATTTTTAATCTTTTCCATTCATT
>JBBUIR010000104.1:0-4401 GCA_038055245.1 Patescibacteria group bacterium
TTCCCCAATCATAAATATCATTTATATTTTTATCACTTCTGTCATAAACTTTTTTGTTTATTAAATCTATCTCTTTTTTGGCTTCAGGATTATTATCATAAGCATCGCTACCTTTGGCATAGCATTCCCCTATATACAAAGCGGATTCTGATACAGACTCACCCCCACCTTCCTCCCCCTTATTAAGGGGGAGGTGCTGAAAGCGGAGGGGGTCTTTTAGCATTTGATATATTGCTTTCGCCACATGAGGGCCCACATCACCTTGATAATTAGCGCGAGAAATTTTTGCTCCGGAAAATTCAATAATTCGGGAGATAGATTCTCCTATGGTATTACTCATTAAATGCCCAATATGAAATGGCTTGAAAGGATTGGGCTGAGTATATTCCACCATTATCTTTTTATTATCAAAAAAATTATTCTTACCAAAATCTTTATTTCCTAAAATTTCTTTAATACTATCTACAAAAAATTCTGGTGATAAATAAAAATTTATAAAACCATTTTTAGCTTTGATTCGTTCTATATTTTTATCAAGGAAAGTCCTTGATAACTCAACAACTATCTTTTCTGCAAGCTCTTCTGGATTAATTTCTAAATTTTTTGCTAAAGCCATAGTAATATTTGTCGAATAATCTCCCATTTTTATATTTGCTGGATGCTCAAGAATAATATCTTTGACTTCTATTTCAAGATTCTTTAATACATCTCTTATTAAATTTTCTATTTCTATTTTTATATTCATCTTTCAACTTTACAACTTTACGAACTTTCTACTACTTGTGTCCCGTACTCCACTCACGCCCTTCTCCTCTGACTGTTTCTGAAATCTCATCAACTTCAAGTATATCGCAACGCTCAAATTTTTGTATTAACATCTGAGCAACCTTATGCCCTTTTTCTAAAATTATTTCTTTATCTCCAGTGTTCAATAAATTCATTATAATTTCTCCTCTATAACCAGAATCTATTACTCCCCCCATTATTTTAAGTCCTAAATCAAAAGATACACCTGATTTATCCCAAATGAGCCCTACATGGTTTTCTGGTATTTCTACTGCTACACCTGTATGTACTCGTTCTTGTTTACCAGATCCGAAGACGACATCTTCTATGGCATAGAAATCCATCCCTGCATCTCCTGGGTGTCCATGTGTCGGCAACTTCGCATCTTTATTTAATTTTTTAACTTTTATTTGCATATTTTTTATTTAAGAATTTTTTTGATTTTTGTATGAATTTCTTCACTAATATTATCAAAACTTCTAAGCTTTTTATTCTTCATGCATTCTATTTTTAGCCAATTTTTTTGTGTTTTTGCCAACCAAAGTGCGCTTTTAATGGAGTTTTTCAGAAAATTTTTATCCTTCTCGTGTACATCTTTTTTCCCACATAAGTACGCGCGAGCCCCTTTATAATCTCGATCTTTTATCAACTTTAAAACCGTTTCAACTGGTAAAGATAAATAAACTGTTAAATCTGGTACTGGAACTTTAAAAACATTGTACTCCATTTCTGCCAGCCATTTAATAAATGCTTGGCGTTTTTTTATATTAGAAATTTTACCACCTTGATGTATTTGATTTGAAGAAATGTAGCGATCCATTATTACTGTATAACCCTCCTTCATCCAATTATTTATTTTTTCCTTTGATTCCCATCGATCAGCAGCATAAACCACAGCAGCTATTTTAGGATGAATGTTTACCCAGTTATAATATTGTTCCGAAAGACAATGAGCGATAAATTTACCAAAAAAATTATCTTCGTATTGTGGAAAATGAATAAATTTTACTTTATGCCCATCTTTCTTTAGGTGCCTCACCAGTAAATTCGCTTGAGTAGTCTTTCCGCTAGCATCTGTACCATCTATTACTATGAGTTTACCTTGTAAAATAGGTGTTGCGCCATATTCTTTGGCCAACCTTGCGGTTGCCGCTCCAATTCCCGATGATGAACCTGTTATTAAAATAATTTTATCTTTTAACATATATTTTTATATATTCTACTTTAGTTAAGTAAAGTATCTAATAATTACTATACAAATCTCTTAGGTATTGGGAATTTTTTAGCAAGTTTTTTGATTTTTTTATGCACAGATTCTTTTAATTTTTTATCATCTTTATTTTTCAAAACTTTTATCATAAGTTCGGCAATATATTTGCATTCTTTTTCTTTAAATCCTCGTGTTGTAATCGCCGGAGTGCCAAATCTTATACCTGATGGATCAAGAGGCTTTCTAGTATCTCCTGCAATAGAATTCATATTTAATGTAATTCCAACTTCATCAAGCACTGTCTGCGCTTCTTTACCAGTTACTCCCAACGAGCCAAAAATATCTGCTAAAATAAGATGATTGTCCGTGCCTCCACCGATCATTCGAATTTTATTTTTACGAAAAACTTCTTCCATCGCTTTCGCGTTTTTCAAAATTTGTTTAGCATATTTTTTAAATGCTGGAGTCATTGCTTCACCAAAAGCTACCGCTTTCGCGGCGATGATATGCATATGAGGACCGCCTTGTATTCCGGGGAAAATAGCTTTATCAATTTTTTTCGCAATTTCTTCATTCTCGCGAGTAAGAATTATTCCCCCGCGCGGACCACGAAGAGTTTTGTGAGTAGTAGATGTAATAACATCAAAACCATCATCAAATGGATTACGAAGCACGCCGGCAACGATTAACCCGGCAATATGAGCCATATCTGCCATTGTGATAGCACCAACCTCACGGGCAATTTCCACGAATTTTTTATAGTCCAGCGTGCGAGAATAAGCGGAGAATCCGGCAAGAATTATCTTCGGTTTTTTTTCTAAAGCTACCCGACGCAGATCTTCATAATCAATTTCTCCCGTATCAGGATTTTTCATCTTGTATGTGACAAAATTATAAATCTTTGCGGGAAGCGTCATCGGATGTCCATGAGTCAAGTGTCCTCCGTGAGATAAATCCATTCCAAGAACTGTATCTCCAGGATTTAAAAGCGCGGCATAGACAGCCAAATTTGCCGGAGCGCCGGAATGCGGTTGAACATTTGCAAATTTACATTTGAATAATTTACATACGCGTTCTATCGCTAAACGTTCTACTTGGTCTGTAAACTCTTGTCCTCCATAATAGCGGCGTCCCGGATACCCTTCAGAATATTTATTGGTAAATACCGAGCCATTTGCTTTCAAAATATCTTCGGAAACATAATTTTCTGACGGAATAAGTTCTAATCCTTCTGCTTGTCTTTTTTCCTCCCCTTTTATTAGCTTTTCTACCTGTTTATCTCGCATAAATATAGTATATCATGAGTTATTATTTTTATTTTTGAAAATAAAACATTGGTTTTATACCATCAGATTTCATAACTATAGCGCCTAATAAATCAGTCCTGAAAATTTTTGCGCCAAATGAAGAAAGAGTATCCAGTGTGTCTTGATGCGGATGACCGTATTTGTTGTTTTTGCCGTCTGAAATGAGCGCATATATGGGGAAAACATTTTTTACAAACTCTGGAGAAGTGGAAGTGCGTGAACCATGATGGCCTACTTTTAAAATAGTGCTTCGTAATTGTTTAGGTGTATTTTCTCCAAGTATTATTTTTTCTGTTTTAGTTGTTGCATCTCCTGTAAGCATAACAGAAGTATTGCCATAGGAAAGTTTAGCCACGATTGACCCATCATTTGTCGTCCAAGCTGATACATCACGATCCGGAAATAAAATATCAATAGTTGCCCCACCGCCAATATCTAATTTCATTCCTCTTTTTGCCAAAATATTTGGAATATTATTTTTCTTTATCTCATCTTTTAAGTTTTGATATATTTTTGAATCAGTCAAAGTTCCCGGTTCAAATATTTTATCTACCTTATAAATTTTCAGAACATCCATAAACCCGGCAATATGATCTTGGTCTGGATTGGTAATAATAAATGCATCTATATTTCTATCAAAAGGAGACATTACGCGAGAAAGTTGATTTAAAATTTTTCTTGGCGGACCGCCATCAATTAATATTTGAGTTCCCGTTGGGGACTCAACAAAAAGAGCATCTCCTTGCCCAACATCCAGCATTGCAAAAGTAAGGCCTCTATGAGAATTCTGCCAATCAAGATAAAAAATAAAAATATTTGCAACCAAAAGCAAAAAAATAAAGAAAAACAACCAATATTTTTTATAATTTTCAAACATGCTATAATATTAACATGCAAACATTCATACAAAAAACTTTTAATATACCTGAACTAAAAGGCATTTCGGCTAAAAACATAGAGGAGCATTTAAAGCTTTATATCGGGTATGTAAATCAAGCCAATCTTGTGCTTTCTAAAATCAGCGAATTATCTACTGATCCAGAAACAAATATGGGTATTTTAAGTGGTTTACAAAAGAGATTCGGTTTTGAATATAAC
>JBBUIR010000105.1:0-2688 GCA_038055245.1 Patescibacteria group bacterium
AATTTCCTTGCATTTTTCTCGCGTCTCCTCCCCCCACCCCTCCACCGCGAAGCGAAAGAAATGGAAAGGAAATTTTTGGTTTTGCTTCGCCGTAGCCACGGGTACATTATATGGCAATTTGGAATAATACACAATGGAATACTATTATATAGATATATGCCGAGAGCAATTTATCAAGATGATCATAAAAAAATTGTTGAGCGCTTGAAACAAGCGCGTTTTGAGATTGGTCTCGGACAGGTTGAGGTTGCAGAGAAACTTGGTAAAACTCAGTCGTATGTATCAAAAATCGAGTCAGGTCAAAGACGCTTCGATGTTCTGCAACTCAAAGAATTTGCAAGGATTTATAAAAAGGATTTAGGATTTTTTCTGAAATAACATGAACATCATTGAAAACATTGTAAGAAAAGTTCGTGATGGTTTGTTTCTTGCTTCCAGTAGATCATATGGGGAGCAGTATGTTGAACCGTTTGTGCGGAGAAAATATGGCTTCATTGATCCACAAAATAATGATCACGATGCCACAGATAAGGATGGCAAACGGTATGAAATAAAGGCATGTAAAGTACTCAAGGCAACTGGGAACAGTAAGAAATTAAAGACGATACTAGATCGAATTCTTTTTGAGAACAATAACCTAGAAACAAACAGACTAATTTCTTTTGATGAGTGCAAAACGGCTGAATATCTAGCAAATGTTCAAAACGTAAAAAGAGACCACTTTGATTATCTTATTTATGTCCTACTTTTCAGCGATTGTGCTAAAATATTCTTTGCAGGCAAAGAAGATATTTATACTGGAAATTTCACAAGTTGGAGCGATAAACACGGTCGTTATGATGAAGTAGGAAAAAGTGGCCAATTTGGTATCAAAAAGAGCAACATTCAATGGCACCTAGATCATCACTTGAAAGATACTGTTACTTACGAGGAGATGACAAAAATATATCAAGAATTATCAAATGAGCATGACATTAGTAAAAAACACAACGATACAAAATAGATCAAAACATCTCAGATTAAATTCTGAGCATACTATTCCAATTCACTGCATAAAAGAACCCGAAGTTTTTCAATTTCTACAATCATTATTTGATTACAATGTCGCAAAGGAAGATTTATTATTTTCTATCGGTTACGAATTACTTAAAGGAAACAGGAACCCTTCAGTAAAAAAATTCCTTTCGGAGTACAATTTTCACAAAATAGAGGTTGCTAATATTCCTCAAAACGAGTTTGATATTTTAGGGACAGCATATCAATATTTGAACTCAAAAATGGAGAACCTAGAGAAAGGATCTTTTTATACTGGTGGTGAGATTGCGGAAGATTTTGTTAACGATCTAGACTTTTCTAACAAACAAGTCATTTTTGATCCCGCATGCGGATCTGGTTCATTTCTATTTCGTTCAAACGCTCCTGCAGAGCAAATATATGGAATAGACAATGATCCAGTCGCAATAATGATTGCAAAATTCAACTATTTTATTAAATACCCCTCAGCAAAATATCCAAATCTTTACTGTGACGATTTTTTTGTTTGGTTTTCTAAAAATCACGACAAAAGATTTGACTACATTATTGGAAATCCTCCCTATGGTGCTAACTTAGATTTATCAAAAATTCCAACAAAACACGTTTTTACTGGTGAGAGCTTTTCATATTTTATTGAGATTGGATACAAACTACTTAAACAAGACGGGGTCTTTAGATACTTGTTACCAGAAGCAATACTAAATGTAAAACGACATGCAGATATTCGAGATTTTATACTTGAACATACAAATCTAAAGAGGATTAAAAAATATACAAAGAAATTTTCTGGTGTAATGTCTGATGTGTATATGGTGGAACTGAATCATTCAGTTAGTCATCAGATGCTTTTTATTAACAAAGTTACAACAGTGATTCCGAAGGATATATTCAAAAGTTTGCAGAATCATATTTTTGTACATCTCACCGATCAGGACATAGCAATTATTGAAAAGGTGAATAAACTTAAAAAATATGATTTATCCACTAGCATCTTTGGGCTAGGAGTAGTCACGGGCGACAACAAAACAAAGCTATTTGGCAGCCCTCGTCCAAAGGCTGAACATATTTATACAGGAAAAGAGGTTGAAAAATATAAACTACTTTCACCAAAGAACTATATTGTTTTTGATAGGGAGAATTTACAACAAGTCGCTCCAGATGAGATCTATAGAGCACCAAAAAAACTTGTGTATAAGACAATAAATAAATACTTAAAAGTTGCAATAGACACGACCGAATCACTAACTAGCAATAGTGCAAACATTATTATTCCCAAAATAACTCAACTGGACATTTATACAGTCGCGGCGTTTTTGAACTCAAATTTATATTCATATTTGCACTTTAAATTGTTCGGTGGCGTGAATAAGATTGCTAAGGAGAACCTAATGGCGTTACCTTTTCCTGGAATTACTTCCGAGGTTAATTCTGTAATTAAAGAACTAACTAAAGACGCAATACAAAGAGGAAATGATGAGTATCTGCAAAAATATATTAATCAGAATGTCTTTGCGCTAACAGAGGGAGAAGTTGAATATATCCAGAAGTTTTGAGATACAGTCGCACTCTATCGAAGCCATAGAGCGAACACGCACAATGCCGAAGCAGCCAGCGCGAGCGAATGCGAGCGGGCTATGCGTAGGCGGTTGTGTG
>JBBUIR010000106.1:0-11697 GCA_038055245.1 Patescibacteria group bacterium
CTTCGTTCACGTTTTTCCGGTGGAGTTTTCAGATTAGAATTTTATTCAAACAAAGAAATAGCGGAAATCGTGCGCAGATCAAGCAAATTACTTAAAACAAAATTGGATGAAGGAGCTTTGAGTGAAATTGCCAAGCGAAGCAGGTTTACTCCTCGTACCGCAAATTACTTTTTAAAAAGAGCCCGCGATTTTGCGCAGGTAAATAAAAAAGATTTAGATGAAAAAACAGTTAAAGAAGCCCTTAATATGCTGGCAATTGACGATATCGGTTTAAATTCTTCCGATAGAAAATTTTTAGAAATATTAATCGAAAAATTCAACGGAGGACCAGTAGGATTAAAAACAATGGGAGCTGCTATGTCCGAAGAAGAAGCCACGGTGGAAGAAGTTATAGAACCTTATCTAATTCAGCTTGGTCTTTTAGAACGCACATCTCGTGGACGTGTTGCCACAAAAAAAGCTTATGAGCATTTGGGTTTTGAATATAATAAAGAAGAAAAACAAAATAAACTAATTTAAATCTTAATATGTTTGTTAATACTAGCTTATTGACTCACTAATACTAGCTTGCTATACTATTAGTATCTTTTAGTTCTATCTATAGAACTTTAAGGGTATTACATCCAAGAGTAGCCTTCCGCGAGGAGGGCTACTTTTATTTCTGGTCTCTGTGTCGCAACTCCCTTCCCCATATATCAGCTTCTATTTTTAATACATCTTTATAGCCGTCTCCACCCGTTCTCAATTCTCCAGAAATATTATTTTCAGAGGAGTAAATATATACCTTTTTACCTGCATTTTTTAAATAATTAATTAGAGCTAAAAAATCAGAGTCTCCGGTAAACAAAACTGCCTCTTCATAACACTTTTTGAAGTGAATTATATCTATTGTCATTTCAACATCCATATTCCCTTTTTCTTTTACAGAATCCCCTTCATGATTATGGACAGGTATTCTTTTTAACTCCTTTTTGCGCACAGTAAATCCCAAACCTTTCTTTAAATAAGTATAAAATTTGTGTTTTCCCTCCAAACTATAATCTCGAGTTCCGTTAGCAGGATATGCCGTATAATAGAAAATTTTTATTTCTGTAGCATTATAAAATTTTTTTAGAAAAAACTTTAATTTTTCGAAATCAAAAAATCTACCTTTAACTTTCTGCGCTTCCCAAAGATTTGACGCATCTATAAAAACATATGTGATTTTTCTGGGTTTGTTAAACATAAATTATTTTTGTATCCAATTCCAAATTTTATTTGCTAACTCATCCCCAACCCCACTAGGCTTATCTGCTAAGATTTGCCTCGTAATAGAATATTCTACATTGTTAATTTCTATAAAAATAAGTCCTTTGTCTTTATAAAGACCCAAACTGTATGATTTATGGTTCTTTTCAAGAGCTTCATTATATCTTTTTTTAATTTCTTTTATTAAATCTTCATTTTCCATAAATAATTTAATTATCTGAACTAAGTTTACCATTTAAACAACTACTTATTGCCTCATTTCTTGTTTTAAATTTATCCAAATTACCTACGAACGAGATAGACTTTTTAATATAGTAAAACTCTTCTGTTTTTGTTGTTCCCAATGCTCCAGTTACATCAACAGCCGGAGTATAAAAAATTTTATTTATACAATTATTTCTCATTAATAAGTAAACACCTATAAAAACAATGACGGCCAACACCAAACCTACTACAAGCTTTTTATTTTTCATAAAATATCTAATAATTTTGTTATAATATCTTAATATTACTCCTTTTTTATACATTCTTCAATATAATTAATCCTGTTTGCTCTTTTGATATAAAAGACCTAAAATTCAATTATGTCGGGTCATAATCGTTGGTCTCAAATTAAACATAGAAAGGGCATTTCTGACGCTAGAAAAAGTAAAATCTTTTCAAAATTGGTCCGTTATATAGGAGTAGAAGCGAAATTATCCGGTGGAAAAGATTCACCGGGCCTGCGAGCAGCGATTGAAAAAGCAAAAAAAGTAAATATGCCCGGGGATGTTATTGAAAGAGCTGTTAAAAAAGCTGGTGAGTCGGGGGCTCATATGGAAAAAATAATGTATGAAACATATGGACCGGGAGGCGTGGGTATAATTATTGAAACTCTAACAGACAGCAAAAATAGAACCGTTCAGGACATAAAACATATTTTATCTAAAAATGGTTTTACATTGGCTGGTATTGGATCTGTTGCTTGGGAATTTGTTAAAGAAAATTCTCCTGAAGGATTAATCTGGAAACCAACAACAATGATTGCCCTTTCAGACACTGACTTAGAATTATTGGACAAACTTGTAGATGAATTGGAAGAAAATGACGATGTTCAAGACGTTTATACTAACGCAGAATAAAAAATTATGAGAATTTTAGGAATAGATCCGGGATTCGAAAGATTGGGTGTCGCAATCCTTGAGAAAAATAAGGGGGATAAAAAAGAAAAAGTATTATTTTCGGAATGTTTTAAAACTTCTGCTCAGTTGGAATTTCCCGAAAGACTATTTTTAATTGGAAAAGAAATAAAAAATGTAATAAAAAAATTCAAACCGGAAATTTTAGCTATTGAAACTTTATTTTTTACTACTAACCAAAAAACGGTAATGCATGTGGCGGAAGTGCGCGGAGTTGTAGTTTACGAAGCATCTTTCGGCGGACTAAAAATTTTCGAAGCTTCCCCTCCGCAAATAAAAATAGCCACAACCGGCTATGGAAAGGCAAATAAAGAACAAGTAATGAAAATGGTAAAAATACTGGTTGAAACCCGCCCGACTGAACGAGGTCAGTCGTTCGGGCGGGTAGATAAGAAAGATTCAGATGACGAACTAGATGCTATCGCTATAGCCCTAACTGCTTTTGCTCAAATAAGGTTTTAAGCTTTATTATATAAGGGCAAAAATTATTTCTGAGTTATCCACATATTCGATTTTGGGGTCTTGCTAAACAATTTTATTTTTGATAAAACTAAAGAAAATAAATGGTTTTATTTATTAGCTGGTCGTTTTTAAGTTTAGAAAATAAAAAATTTCTATATGAGTTACAATGAAGAAGAAGCTCTAGTGGATCCTGATTTAAATGAAGAAGAAAAACCATTAGATATAGAAGAAACAATGGATCTGCCGGAAGAATCAGATGATGAATATGATCCAGATAATAGATATCATTAAATAAAAAAACCGCCCTATTGGCGGTTTTTTTATTTAATCCTCACAAATCTTCTTTTTCCTATCTTAAATCTCATGCCACTTTGGGGGATAAAATTCACATCTGTTATTTTTTTATCATCATCTAGATGTGTAATCGCTCCTTCTTCTACCAATCTTCTAAAATCCCCTCTCGAAGATAAAATCTTTGCTTCTACTAAGACATCCATTAATGTTTTACCTTTTCCTGCCTTAAGTTCTGTCATTTCTTCTGGAATTTCTCTTTTTTGAAAAGTATTAACAAAATTTTTCTCTGCTTTTTTAGCTTTGCTTTCGCCGTGATAGATTCGTACTATTTCATAAGCTAACTTCATTTTTATATCACGAGGATTAACTGCTTCTTGTTTTAATTTATTTTCTATTTCTAATATCTCCGACAAGAATAAATCGGTGCAAAATTTAAAATATTTAATAATTAAATCATCTTTCAACGCCATTACTTTACCAAACATATCATTCGGTTCATCAACTATTGTAATAACATTATTCCAGGAGGTAGACATTTTTCTTCCATCAGTCCCTTCAAGCATGACAGTCGTTAAAATATCTTGTTCCGGCAAACCATAATGTTTCTGTATAACCCTACCAGCTTTTAAATTAAAAAGCTGATCAAAACCACCGATCTCCACATCGGCCTTAATTTTTACAGAGTCATAACCTTGCATTAAAGGGTATAAAAATTCACGCAAAGAAACTTCTTCTCCTTTTTCAAATCTATCCCTAAAATTTCTGCGAGCGGATATTTGTTGGATAGAAAAACTTTCAGCTAATTCTGATATCTCTTGAAAACCTAATTTCGAAAGCCATTTACTATTGTAATAAAATTCAGCTCGAGATAAGTTAATAATTTTACTTACCTGCTCTTTATATGTCTTTAAATTTTTCTTTATAATTTCCTTCGTCAACATCGGTCTTTTCTCAAGTTTATCCGAAGGATCTCCAATTTGAGCGGTAAAATCACCTGCAATAAAAACAATTTTATGACCAAGGTCTTGAAAAGCCCTCAATTTTCTGAGAACAATGGCTCTTCCAATATGAATTTTTGAGCCTGTCGGATCAAAACCAAGCTTAACTCTGAGAACTTTCCCAGATAAAAGCTTCTTCTTTAAATTATCTTTTACAAAAATTTCTTCCACCCCGCGATTTAAAAGCTCATCTATTTTTTTCTCGTCTGTAATGACTTTCATAGTTCAAATTATAGCATATATTATGATATGATTAGAAGAATGCAAAAAGAATTAAATAAAATAAAAATCCCTAAAAATCTGCTACTTTTGGTGGGTAGTATTTTTATTTTATTTATTGGAATAGTAATTATCTGGGTTTCTTCCTTAAAAATCCCAGATTTCCACTCTTTTGAAGACAGAAAGATTATAAATTCCACTAAAATATACGACCGCACAGGAGAAGTACTGCTTTATAACATACACCAAGATATAAAAAGAACAAATATACCATTTGAGAAAATGAGCGCCAATATTAAGAACGCAACTGTCGCTATTGAAGATTCGGAATTCTACAATCATGGTGGGATAAAAATTACGTCAATTATCCGAGCCGTATTATCTAATTTGTTTAGCAGTATAGACAAGACCCAAGGCGGATCAACTATCACACAGCAATTGGTAAAAAACACTCTGCTCACTTCTAAAAAGACAATTGTCAGAAAAATAAAAGAGTGGGTATTGGCAATCAAAATAGACGGCTCAATGCCTAAGGAAAAAATTTTGGAATATTATTTAAATGAAAATCCTTATGGCGGTAATGTTTATGGTATAGAGGAAGCATCCAAAACCTATTTTAATAAAGACGCACAAAATTTAACACTTGCAGAAGCGGCCTACTTGGCATCGATTCCACAATCTCCGACTCTTCTTTCGCCCTATGGAAAAAATAGGGATAAACTAGATGCCAGAAAAAATTTAGTTCTTTCCAGAATGTCAGAACTTAAGTTCATTTCCCAAAAGGAATATGATACTGCTAAAAATGAAGTTGTAAACTTTGTTCCACAGGCAACTATTGGCATAAAAGCTCCTCATTTTGTTTTTTTCATCAAAGATTATCTCGAACAAAAATATGGGAATGAATTAGTAGAAAAAGGTGGACTCAAAGTTACTACAACTCTTGATTACAATCTGCAAAAAAAAGGAGAAGAGATAATAAAAGAAGGCGCTTTGGAAAATGAAAAAAATTGGAATGGCAAGAATGCCGCGCTTGTGGCAATAGACCCCAAGACCGGACAAATTTTGACAATGATAGGTTCAAGAGATTATTTTGATAAAAATATAGACGGAAATTACAATGTCGCTACCGCTTCCAGACAGCCAGGGTCTTCTTTTAAGCCTTTTATTTACGCCACAGCCTTCAATAAGGGCTTCACACCTGACACAGTGCTCTTTGATCTACCTACGGAGTTTCAAACAACCTGTGACGTTTATGGCAAGGCTCTACCCGGACGTAATCAAGATGACTGTTATATGCCGGATGATTATGATGATAAATACCGCGGACCAATGAAATTAAGGGACGCCCTTGCTCAATCTATAAACATTCCAGCGGTAAAACTTTTTTACCTAGCGGGACTTAGTGATTCACTTAAAACAGCCGAAGATATGGGTATTAGCACTTTAACTGATATAGGCCGTTATGGACTTACCCTTGTTATCGGAGGTGGTGAAGTAACCCTTCTTGATATAACTTCCGCTTATGGAGTTTTTGCGAATAATGGTGTAAAAAATCAATATACTGGAATTTTAAAAATCGAAAATATGAATGGAAAAATTTTAGAAGAATATGTTCTTAACTCCAAAGAAGTTTTGCCTAAAAATACCGCTTTAACTATTTCAGATATCCTTTCTGACAACATAGCTCGTACTCCAACTTTTGGTTCATCATCCGTGCTTTCTACTCCTGGAAGGAATGTAGCTGTAAAAACAGGAACGACAAATAATAACAAGGATGCTTGGACTATTGGTTATACTCCTTCTATGGTCGTCGGTGTTTGGGCAGGTAATAATGATAACAAAAAAATGAAAAAAGGAGGAGCAGCTGTGGCTGGACCTATTTGGAATAAATTTATGAACGAAGCATTAAAAATTTTGCCAAATGAAAAATTTGAAAAACCAAATTTGGAAACTGACCTAAAAATAATAAAACCTGTACTTCGCGGATATTGGCAAGGAAATGAAAACTTTTTTATAGATAAAATTTCTGGAAAATTGGCGAGTGAATTTACACCAAAAGAAACAACCCAAGAAAAAGTAATAACAAATGTGCATTCCATTCTTTATTGGGTAAATAAAGATGATATTTTAGGAGCACCTCCTTTAAATTTGAGCAATGGTTCACAATTTAATCATTGGGAAATTCCTATACAAGACTGGTGGGCACAAAACGGTTGGAAATATGAAAAAACAACATGGACCGAAAAACCAACAACAACAGATAATATACACACTGACACATCTCAACCAATCATCTCAATAATTGAACCAAACACAATATCAATTTATTCCCCTGATCAAAAAATACAATTACAAATATCAAGTTCTGGATATTTTCCACTTCAAAAAATAGATATATTTATAAATAATTCTTTTATAGATACTATCAGAGCACCTTTTAATTTTTCTTTTACTCCGGAAGAATTGGATAATTTAAAATTAGAAAATGAGTTAAAAATAATTTCTTATGACACCGTTTATAATCGCGCAGAAAATGTTTTAATTTTTAAAGTAAAACAATAATTATACTATATTCTGCGGAGTTTTCTTGCCTAAATTTTCTTTTAGTTTTAAAAGAATTTCATCTTTTTTAAATAAAATCTCATTTTTGTAAATAGGTTTTATATTCAAATAAATAATATTATTTTTTATTTTTATATTTTTTGGTTCTATTTTTAAATTTATAACTTCAAAAAGAACTTCTCTTATGGTGTTTATTTTTAAATTTTCAGAAATTAATAAATTATTAAATTTGAGAAGTAAATCTTTAATCTCTATCATGAGTTTAATTTATATATTTTTTATAAGCACCTAAAAACTAAAACTTAATTTTTTTATCTATTCATCGGCATTATAAGATAAGTAAATGAATCATCAGAATTACCTGATATCACTATGGGTTTTGAAGACTGATTTAATCTAATAGAAATACTATCTGTATTTATAGATTGAAAACAATCAAGAAAATATTTGTAATTAAAACCAAGCAAAGCGTCCTCTCCTTTTATAGCGGCATCTAAATATGTTTTATTTTCTCCAACATCGTTATTTTGAGATGAAAGTTCAAAAACTTTTTCTTTTGGTTTAATTAAAAGGTTTATTTGATTAAATTTATCTGAAAAAATATTTGAGAGTTTGAGCGCATTTAACAAATCCTGTTTCAATACGACAGCTTCAACTTTAAACTCTTTTGGAATAATTTGACGATAATCAGGAAAAACTCCATCTATAATTCTTGATGTCAAATAAATATTATCGGAAGAAAAAGAAATTTGATTTTTATTAAAACATACTCTTACAACATCCTGTATTTCTCCAAAAATTCTTAATATTTCAGGTATATTTTTAAAAGGTATTAGAATTCCTGAAATTTCATCAACTCCTTTAATTTTAATTTTTTTCTCTGCTAACCTAAAAGAGTCTGTTGAAACAAACACTAAATTATCTTCATTAGAATATATATAAACACTTGAAATTTCTGGTTTTATATCGGATGAAGATGAACTATAATATACAGATTTTATGCCATCTATTAATTTTTTTGATTCTATTTCAAAAGTTTTTCCTTCAACTGTTGGTATGGTGGGAAAATCATCATGTACCTGACCTTTTAGTTTTATTCTGCTTTTTTTTGTTTTAATTAGTAAATTTCCACCTTCACTTTCAAGATATATATTCTCGTTCTGAAAAATGTTAGAAAAAATACCAGCTAAAGTCGCCCCAGAAACAGCAACAATACCTTCTTTTTCAATCTTTGCGGGAATTTTAACCTCAACACCAAGACTTAAATTGGTGGCGCGAAGTTTTAAAGTTTTTCCTTCTGCAATAAAAAGAATTGAATTCAAAATAGGTAATGTTAAGTTTTTACCTGTAATCTTTTCTACTTGTAAAATTCCTTCTTTAATTTTTTCTATTTCACATTCTAATTTCATATGTTTATATATTATATATTTAATCTATTAATACTATTAGTATTGTTAATAAGTGAATAAATGAAATATATGTTATTTTATATGGCTATTTTGATAATTTGATTTTGTTTATAGTTATGATAATCTTTTATTATATATCTGTTTATTTTTTAAAATATATTTTTTTGTGTTTTATATATTTTAATTAACAGTTTCTGTTTAGGTTAATGTTATACCTTTTAACTTCTTATTAACAGCTATTTAAACATGATTCGTATTTGATCCAGTTCTTGTAATAATTGTGGATTATTTTTTAAGTCTGTTTTTATTTTTAAATATGAGTGTATTACTGTTGTGTGATCTTTACCACCCAGCTTTTGCCCTATTAAAGGATATGACACATTAAAATCCTCTCGAAGTAAATACATTACTATTTGTCTTGCTTTTACTATTTCTTTTCTTCTGGTTTTTTCATAAACCGATGATTCTTCCAATGAATAATAATCGCTTACTATTTTTACAACATCTTTTATTGCCACATTTTTTTTAGGTTTTATATTATTTTTTAATAAATTTTTAACTTCAGACACTGAAAGAGGTTTATTCTTTAAATGATATTGACAGACTATAGTATTTAAACTTCCTTCAAGTTCGCGAATATTTCCTTGAATAGCTCCCGCGACATATTCTATTATTTCTTGTTCTAAATTAACATTAACCTCTCTTAATTTTATTTTTAAAATTGCAAGACGAGATTCATATTCTGGTTCAGAAACATCTACTATCATTCCAGCCGCAAAACGAGATTTAAGCCGGTCTGCCAATTCTGGAATATAATTAGGATGTTTATCGGAAGAAAAGATAATTTGTTTATTATTTTCATAAAAAGTATTGAATGTATGAAAAAGTTCTTCTTGAATTTTTTCCATTTTGCCAATAAATTGTATATCGTCTATGATTAAGAGATCATATTTGCGGTATTTTTCTTTAAAAGAATTTGCCTTATTGTTTTGTAATGAATTTATAAAATCAGTGGCAAATTTTTCCAATGTTAAATAATATACCTTTTTATTTGAATATTTGTCTTTTATTGAATTTCCTATCGCTTGAATCAAATGTGTTTTACCAAGTCCCGTGCCACCATAAACGAAAAATGGATTATATTTAGTTCCCGGGTTTTCTATTATTGCTTGAGATGCGGCATATGCAAGTTCGTTAAAAGCTCCCACAATGAAAGAATCAAAACGATAACGTGGATTTAAATTATCATCTGGGTTTATATATAAATCTTTTAAAGGCAACTCTTTGTTTATATAAGCATCATTTGTTTTAGGTAATTCCTGTTTGCTGGCTTCCATTTTGGTAATGATATATTCCACTGCCCTCATATTTTCATATGCGCCGGCTATAGTTTTAGTGATGAGTTTATGATATTTATTTTTAAGCCAATCACGAACAAACTCGTTTGGCACGCCGACATAAACAATGCCTATTTCCTCCTTTAGAATACACGTATTTTTAAACCAGGTGCTAAAATTCGCCTTAGAAACACCTGCTTCAATTTCAATCAGACAATTTTTCCAAAGTTGTTTTGTGTCCATTGGAAAAGATTATACTACACTATTTTAAAATGCAATTTTAAAAAACTTATTAACCATGTTGATAAACTGTTGATAATGTTATATACTCTTTTATATGTCGCAAACATATCAACCAAAAAAGAGGAAAAGAGCTAAAACCCATGGATTTTTAGTCAGATCTAAGACAAAAACAGGTCAAAAAGTGCTTTTAAGAAGAAGAAGAAAAGGTAGAAAAAAATTGTCTGTTTAATCCGCGCCTGTGGCGGAACAAGTTATGCTTCCTAAAAAAAACAGAGTTGATAAAAAAGGCATAGACCTTATTTTTGAAAAAGGAAATTTTATTACTTCTCCTAGTTTTACATTTAAATTTATATTAATTAATAATTCTCTTCAATCCCGTATTTCTTTTATTGCTCCGAAGAATATAGCCAAATTGGCTGTCAAAAGAAACTCATTAAGAAGAAAAGGATATTCAGTTTTAAAAAAATACATCAATCAATTTCCCTTTAATATTCTGGGTGTTTTTATTTTTAAAAAACCAGAAGAAGATATTTCAAAAATTGAATATGAAATTAAAAATATACTCAATAAAATTAATTAATTTTTATCAAAATTTTTTATCCCCAACTATTGGGAAGTTTTTAGAGTTTTTTGGTTTATTAAGAAATAATTCATGTGTTTTTTATCCCACTTGTTCAGAATATACAAAAGAAGCTATAAAAAAATATGGTATTTTAAAAGGTTTTTGTCTTGGTCTGTTTCGTATTCTTCGTTGCCATCCTTGGCAAAAAAACCACACAGATTTATTAAAATAAAAATATTTTGATTTTTAATCGTTTTCGTATAGAATGAAAGAATGTTATCAAATATTTGGGATACCGTTTTATATGGGCCACTTTTAAACGCTTTGGCCTTTTTAGTTTCTATCATTCCAGGTGGAGATGTTGGTATTGCTGTTATTTTACTTACTCTTTTTGTTAAAATTGTGTTATTCCCTCTTTCTCAGCGTTCTATTGAAAGTCAAATTAAAATGAACTTACTTGCTCCAGAGCTTAAAAGAATAAAAGATAGTGGAGCGAGTAAAGAAGAACAAGCAAAACAAACTTTTGAACTTTACAAACATCACAAAACTAATCCTTTTTCCGGATGTCTTTTGGTTTTGATTCAGATTCCTATTATTTTTGCATTGTATTATGTTTTTTTGAAAGGAATAAAATTGGATGGTGGTTTGCTTTATAGTTTTATTCACGCTCCAGAACATATTAATATGGTTTTCTTGGGTGTTCTTGATATTAGTCAAAAAAGCCTAATTTTGGCAATTCTTGCCGGTATATCTCAATATTTTCAAGCGCTTCTTATGCCTAAACCAGTTGTCTCAGAAAAAAATACTGGTTCTTTCCAAGAAAATTTTACCAAAAGCATGCACACACAAATGAAATATGTTTTTCCATTTGTGGTGGCTTTCATTGTTTATAGTGTTTCTGGCGCGGTTGCATTGTACTGGATTACTAGTAATATATTTGCCATAGGTCAGCAAATTTATGCAAATAAGAAAAAACAGCTAGCGCTTGAAGCAGCAAGCCAAGGACAGTCCTTAATACAATGAATAAAGCTGAAATGCAAAATTTAATAAAAGAACTTATTGAAAAAACTACAATATCTGTAAGTAAAATTTCTGTTGATGAAGATAAACCTACTTCACTTCATTCAAACGTGGATAAAACTACATGGTTTTCAGTAGAATTAAGTCAGCCACATTTTTTTTGGG
>JBBUIR010000107.1:0-1421 GCA_038055245.1 Patescibacteria group bacterium
AATTAGCTACTTCCAATTGATATGCAGGCGCTGTCGTCCCGATGCCGACGTTGCCCGAACCAAAGATAACATCATTACCTTGAGAATTAATATAAAGTGGCTTAGAGTTCCAACTCTGTAAGTATGCATAACTGGTATCAGCACCAAGAGTTAAATATTGTGAATTTCCAACATTAACTGCAATACCATAAGTACCGACTGTGGCAGGTGTGACACTAGTTTGATTTACTGTCAGTAGGTTAGTCGAATTTACTGTCCCAATACCTATATTAGTTGATCCGTCTGTATAAATTGGAGAATTATTTAATCTTCCACCAGACTTATATGGTATATAACCTGTGGTAAGATTCTTAGGAATAATACCTGCGCCTGTAATATTTCCACTACTACTTGTTATCGATCCAGCAACTTCTAGTTTTGCTCCTGGAGTTGACGTACCAATACCAACATTACCAGTATTAGCGTTATAAATATCATTTGCATTTGTTGTCCAGACTCCCGCGACTTGTGCTTGTGTTAGTAGCGCAGCCCATGAAGCAACTCCATTGGCATCAGAAGTTAGAACTTTTCCAGTGCCTTGTGTGCCATCTACAATTTTTACTGTTCCATTAAAGTAAGCAGAATAATTTGAACCAGTACCACCAGAACCCGCTATAGCTCGTAAGGCATAAGAAGTCCCAGCACCACCAGATATAACACCACCTGTCGCGGTAATAGCTGAAGTTATCGGTCCATTTGCTCCACCAGTATATACACCAGGACCACCAGTGACATTTATACTAGAATTAATATTACCACTCGTAGTCTGATAACCATAAGTCAAATTTAGTGATCCTCCATTACTTCCACTATATCCAATAGTAAGAGGACCCGTCATACTGTCACCTGTCTTTAATACTTTTGTAGAATCAACAGCTGTGGCTGTCGTCTGTTTTGTCCCATCTGGGAATATAATTCCTGAACCAGAGATAACTACTCCCCATTTACCAGCTCCTGTCCCTGTACAATCTCCATTATTATTTCCTGCACAGATTAATCCATACGAATAAATACTATCGTTAGCAGCTATACTCTGAGCACCTAGAGCATAATTTGCATTATTTGCCCCGGAATTTATATTGTATGATCCTCCAGCAACAAATAATTTACTTGCTGGTGCTGTCGCTCCTGTCCCGATGCCGACTTTGCCAGTATTAGCGTTATAAATATCATTTGCATTTGTTGTCCAGACTCCCGCGATTGGTGCAGCCCACGAAGCAAGTCCAAATGCATCGGAGGTAAGAACTTTTCCAGTGCCAGGAGCGTTAATACCAGTTCCACTAGTAATTTTTACTTGTCCAGCAACTTCTAATTTTGCCCCCGGATTCGTCGTCCCGATGCCGACGTTGCCTTGATTATTAATTGTCATTCTAATATTCGTA
>JBBUIR010000108.1:0-1548 GCA_038055245.1 Patescibacteria group bacterium
AGTAAAAGATTTATTCAAGGCCAATCCGTTGGATGTTGATGCTGTGATAGAGGCACTGAGCGAGATAGAAAATATGAAACAGGAATTTGATAATAAGATGGGAGAATTAACCGGTACTGAAGATCAAATGCCTTGGGAAAAAGGTCCGCAACAATTTAAACAAATGGAAGTATCGCCCAATTTAGATAAATGGATTCCTCGTCAATCGCAAAATATAAACATACCAGGCAAGAGTGGTCCTGCTGGCGGTAATCAAACCTGCAATGTAAATGGCGTGGAAGTACCAGGCGCTTGCCAGCAATAAGTTTAAACTCTTTCCACGTATTCTCCGGTTTCGGTATTTACACGAATGACGTCTCCTTCTTCTATAAACATCGGAGCGTTAAGTGTTGAACCATTTTCTAGTGTAATTGTTTTGTTACCGCTTTTAGAAGTATCTCCGCGTACAGCAGGAGGAGCTTCTTTTACTTTGAATTCCATTTTAATAGGCAAGGTTATTTTTATGATTTTTTCTTCGTCTTTTTCATTACTCCAAACTAAAGCGGTAACCGTTCCATTTTCCTTAAAAAACTTGCCCGCATCTCCTATAAGAGACGCATCTAACTTAAATCTATCTTTTAGATCTGTTGGAGGGCAAAACCAATATTCGCCTCTATTGTGATAAAGAAATTTTATTTCTCTTTTTTCTATGTCTGCTTCATCGGCAGAATCAGAAACATGGAAAGTGGCAGCAATTGTTTTACCAGAAATTAAACTTTTTAATTTCACTTGATTTTGGGGTTTTCTTTGTTGAGTACGAGCAACGTGAGAGTCTATCACCTCGCATGGTTCATCAGCATAAATTATTATTTTCTTTTCGCGAATTTCATTATATTGAAGTTGTGACATAAACGATATACTAACAGATTAATTTAATACATTAAGCTTCCTCTGTAAACTTTTTTTTAATTTCTTTTAAGATTTGGTCCGAGATTTTTGTATTTTCTTTTAGAAATGTGCGAGTAGAATCATAACCCACGCCTAATTTTATTTTTTCCTTTGATTCTCCACTGGGTAAGTAGAAATATGAATTTCCACTTTTCTCTAGAATTTTAAATTTTTCGCCAAGAGCAATTATTTCACCTTCCTTAGAAATTCCTTCGTTGTAAATAATATCAAATTCTGTTTGCTTGAATGGCGCGGCAACTTTGTTTTTTACCACTTTGACGCGCGTGCGGCTCCCAACAATATCTTCTCCTTTTTTAATTTGGGCAATTTTTCTGATATCAAGTCGAACAGAAGTATAGAATTTTAGCGCTTTTCCTCCGGGAGTGGTTTCAGGATTGCCGAACATAACTCCAATTTGCATTCTGATTTGATTTATAAAAATGACCACTGTTTTACTTTTAGCCACGATAGCTGTCAGTTTGCGAAGCGCTTGAGACATTAATCTTGCCTGCTTGCCTACGTGATATGCTCCCATATCTCCTTCTATTTCATCTTTGGGAGTGAGAGCAGCAACAGAATCAACCACGATTACATCAATTTTTCCCGTTCTTACCAGACTTT
>JBBUIR010000109.1:0-5975 GCA_038055245.1 Patescibacteria group bacterium
GAGGAGATTCTAATACGAATATTAGAATGACAATTAATAATCAAGGCAACGTCGGGATTGGAGCGACAGCGCCGATTGGAAAGTTAGAAGTTGATTATGCGACCGGACAGCAAGGCATAATGTCTATCGGACCAAGCGGTAATACACATATTCCATATACAGATGGCAGCGTATATATTTCAGGAGAAAATATCTATTTTAGAGATTCAACTAATATTCCTAAAATGACTCTGACAGGAAGCAATGGTAATTTAAATGTTAAAGGAGATATAATTGTAAATTATTTAAGTACCCCAAATACAATATCTTATAAATTTATTAGTGATACCTTTATAGTTGAACTTGATGGAGAAAAAGAAGGAGAGTTTTATACAAATGTCAGTGAAGGCTGGTGGGGTAGTCCATACAGTACAAATCGTATTTCTTGTGATAATACTTTCGACGGAGTTGATTGTAGTGATCCCGTAGTAGGCGGTAGTGTTGGAGATACTAAATATGATTTATATGTTAATTTTTTTCGTAAAAGTACTAAGGTTGGATTTATCGATTGTAGGACTATAAATACGATCTATGATAGAGCAAATTATAAATGTTTTAATTATAAATTATATGTCTATAAATATACAGCATCAATGAATAATGATGCTGTATATTCTGGTAGTATAAATTCATACACTGGTATTTTTAATAGTATCGTTATCGGTAATAAAGGAATTAAATTTAATGATGGAACAATACAAGGAACGGCAGTAGTATCTCATGGAAAAAAAATGTTTAATAGAGGGACAGCTTCTTGGATTGTTCCAACTGGAATTACTCAAATATTTGTTACTATGTTTGCTGGCGGTGGCGGTGGCGGTGGCGGTGGTAGTGATGGAAATGGCGGCGGTGGCGGCGGTGGCGGCGGTAGTGGAGATGGTTTTTTAAATAAACCTATTGATGTATCTCCTGGTGAAACTCTTCATATGGTAATTGGTGCTCCTGGTGATTCTAGTAATTCTACTGCTAGTGTAAAATATAAAGATGGTGGTGATAGTTCTTTTACCTCTTCTTTACATACTTTTACTGTTATTGGTGGACACGCTGGTGCTAATGGTGCTGGTGGTGTTAATGGTGCTGGTGGTGCTGGTGGTGCTGGTGGTGCTGGTGGTGCTGGTAGTAGAATTGGTTTTTCTGGTGCTGTTGGCTGGGCAAATTATGAAGGTGCTGCTGGTGGTGCTGGTGGTAGTAGTGTTTATGCTGGCGGTGGTCATGGTGGTGGTAGAGGAGTATCCGGTGATAATGCTGTTAATGGTTATGCTGCTGGTGGTGGTGGTGGTGGTGGTGCTCCTGATAGCACTCCATCTGGTACTGGTATGGGTTCTGGTGCTAGTGGTTTACCAGGTTTTATTCTCATAGAATGGTAAAGAATTAAAATAAGAATTTATCTTTTAAAGAATCCTCTAAATAGGGATTTTTTAAATTGAATTTTGCACTATATTCAGGCTGTGGATAACTTAAATTGAAAGGCTTGACATTTTTATTTATTAGCTGTAATATACTACACATATAGTTATCTGTCAAAAATGCTCTTGTGGATCATCCATATAGAGCTTCATATTAAAATATAAGGAGGTATGTATGAAAACATTTAGTTTTATTCTTCTTTTCCTTTTTGTTTCTTTTTCCGTTTTTTCTCAGCAAAAAATAAAAACTGAGAATGGGTGGAATTTATACTCTTTCTTTGCAAAACCCATTGATTCTCTTGCAACAAGAAGTGAATATGGAACTTTTGGACAAGTTTTTAAGATTTACGGAATATCAGATTATTTAACCTACTATAAAAAATGGTTGATTTTTACTAATTGGGATAAAAATTTTACAAGTAATCTGACTCCAGATAAAATTTTAGTAGATTTAAAGATTCAGAAAAAAGTTAATTTTGATTCTGTTACTATGGCTATTGGTCTTAAGGATTCAGTAGGACATTATTGGAGATTAGATGCAGATTGGAAAAAAATAGATTCAAATCAGCGTACAATGATTTTTGATATGGCTCCAATAAAAAACCATGGAGTAATATCTTACCGTAAAATCTTATTGGCTTTCTGGATATGGTCAGGTGATTCCATTTATACAGGATGTAACGTTTTAGTTCGAAATATAAAAGGAGTTGATAGCTTAGGTAATACTTTTGCGATCGATTTGTGTAATGTCACAGCAGTATCTGAGTCTAAGCAAAATCCAAAAGAGTTTGCCTTGGAACAGAATTATCCTAATCCGTTTAATCCCTCCACCACTATTAAATTCTCTGTTCCCCAAAAAGGATATGTGAATTTGGTTGTCTTTAATCTTCTTGGACAAGAAATACAAAATCTTGTTTCAGGAGAAAAAGAACAGGGAAGTTATAAAGTAAAATTCAATGCCTCACACTTTCCAAGTGGAATTTATTTTTACAAACTCCAAACAGGAGCCTATGTAGAAACGAAAAAGATGTTCTTTTTAAAATAGTAAGTAATTTATAACCGCCTGGAAAAACCGCTTTGCGTGTTTCTCCAAGCGGTTTTTCTTTTTTTATCCCTAGCAAGGGGAGTCCTTGCGGAGAAAATGAATTTATTTTATCTTTATGATAAAATATAAAAATGGACGATCAGAAACAAAAAAATATTGCATATATAGATGGTCAAAATTTACATCTTGGAACAACATTGAGCGACAATCCATGGAGAATTAGTTTATTTAGGTTTAAAATTTATTTAGAGAAAAAATATAATGTCAATGAGGCTTATTATTTTCTTGGTTATGTTCAAGACATAAACCAAGAAATCTATTCTGAATAAAAAATTTGCTTCTTCTTTATATAAAAGTTTAGGTTCAGAATATTTTGATTATTTAGATAATATAAATGTAAAAGATAAAATTACCCCCAAAAAAGAAAAGAGCTCCTTAGGTAGTTAACCTTTCGGATCCCTTTTCGTATTGATAGGTACATTATATACTATCAAGCGTTACAAAGTCAAGCATTTGTAATCTCGCAAGGACAGTCCTGCTCCGTAGAAAACCTAAGGTTACGCAAGAATGGTTCTTGTGCGTGGATAAAAAATCCCCCAAATGGGGGATTTTTTGGTATAATAATAGGTATGCAAATCAATGAAGAGCAATTTATCTTTAATGCGATTACGGCTGAAATATGCTATAATTAAAAGATGAGAGTGACAATACCGAAATATGTAAAAGCTTGTTTATGGTCCTACAACACCGATATGATTGATTTTTCTGTGCCTGACCACCGTACACGGATTATTCAAAACGTACTGAATCGCGGAACGAACGATGCGGTTTCTTGGCTTCGTAAAATATTTTCTGAGAAAGAAATTGCGGAAGTAATTAAAAAAAGCTTCAATTCCGACTGGAATAAAAAATCTTTAGCGCTATGGTCACTTGTGTTTGATATTCGTCCTTTGAAAGAGGGGCGATTTGTATAACATGAATTTACATTGGAACATCCTAGATGATAGAAGAAGAGCAATTTTTCCACTCTTAAAAATTTTTTCAGATGAAGGATTTTATCTTGCCGGTGGCACTGGACTTGCTTTGCAACTCGGACATCGTGATAGTGTTGACTTTGGTTTCTTTAAAAAAGGAGATTTTGACACTACTCTTTTAATTGCAAAGATTTCCACAGCATTTGCCTCTCACAAGTTTGTTGTCACACAACAGGAAAGAAATACAGTTTCTTGTTTGGTTGATAACAGCATTCAGCTTAGTTTTTTTGGTTACAGCCACTCTCTTCTTCAACCGCTCATAAAAACTGAACATTTTGATATTGCTTCTATTATTGACATCAGCTGTATGAAGCTTTCCGCTATCGCAAGTCGATATGTTGAAAAAGATTACATTGATTTGTATTTTATTTTACAAAAATTTCCTCTTTCGGATATTTTAGAGAGTTTTACGCAAAAATATCCAAATTTAGACGAATCTTTGATTTTAAAATCACTTGTTTATTTTGATGATGTTCTGAGAGAGCCCATTCTATTTAAAGAAGGTCATAATGTGTCATTTGAAGCAGTAGAAACTTTTTTGCAAAAAACAGTCAAAGAATATTTAAAAAAGTAAAGCAAGCAAGGTTCCGCCTTGATAAAGCAAGGCGGAACCCTAGTAGCGTGATATAATAGAAGAATGCAAATCAATGAAGAGCAATTAAAAAAAGTTATCCTGGAATCAGGACTTGTTTCACATTCTGAGCTTGATGCATTAGTTAAAAAAGCTGAAACAAAAAATCAAAACCTTGGCAATATTTTGTTGTCAGATGGAAAGATATCTGAAACTGATTTAAAAATGATGGAAGCTTTTGTTTTGGAAATACCTTTTGTTAGTTTAGTTAATAAGAAAATTGATTTTCCTATTCTCTCTCTCATTCCTGAACCAATTGCCAGGAACCACAACATTATTGCTTACAAAAAGAGTAAAACAGGATTGGAGGTGGCAATGTTAAATGTTGACGATTTGCCAATGATTGATTTTATTAAAAAACGTTCAGGAGAAAAGATTTTACCTCGCCTGACCGATACTGATTCAATCAAATCCGCGCTTGTGCAGTATAGAAAAAGTTTACAAGCTGATTTTGATAATATTATTCAGAAAGAATCTTTATCTCTTAAGACAATTTCTAAAGATTCAAAAGAAATTGAAAGTACTGAAGAAGAATTAAAAGTTTTAGCTGAAGATTTACCAGTAATTAAAATTGTTGACTCTTTAATTTCCCACGCTATCTTGCAAAATGCTTCTGATATTCATATTGAACCGGGAGAAAATAAATTGACTGTGAGATACAGAATAGATGGCATATTGCATGATGCGATGATATTGGACAAAAATACCACGCCGGGCATAACTACTCGTATAAAAGTATTATCTAATTTGAAACTTGATGAAAAAAGATTGCCTCAAGATGGCAGATTTAAAATAGAACAAAATGGGGAAAAAGTTTCTTTTCGTGTTTCTATCTTGCCTACTTTTTATGGTGAAAAAACAGTAGTCAGAATCTTAAAAGAAGATTCACATGGTTTTTCTCTTGATTCTTTGGGATTTCATGGTGAGGGTTTAGAAAGAATTCATGATTCTTTAAAACAGAAGATTGGTCTGGTGCTCGCTACAGGACCTACAGGAAGTGGAAAAACAACGACTCTTTATACAATGCTTGATATATTAAACAGACCGGAGGTTAATATTTCTACAGTAGAAGATCCGATTGAATATCAAATGTCGAGAATAAACCAGACTCAAGTAAAACCGGAAATTGGTCTTACTTTTGCAAATGGACTTCGTTCTCTTCTTCGTCAAGACCCTGATATTATAATGGTCGGAGAGATTCGTGATGGTGAGACGGCAGGATTAGCGATAAATGCTTCACTTACAGGACACCTTGTTTTATCTACTATCCATACCAGTTCCGCATCGGGAGCGATACCGAGATTGATAGACATGGGTGTCTTGCCATTTTTAATAATTTCAACGGTTAAGACGATTATTGCGCAAAGATTAGTGCGAAGACTTGTGTCAAGTAAGAAAAAATATTTTTTGTCGGCAGACGAAATGAAAAACTTGGCAAAGCTCATTGATTTAGATCGTATGCTTTTAATATTAAAAAGTGAAAAAATTATAGGACCGAAAGATACATGGGAAACAGTTCCTTTTTATAAACCAGTAAAAAATAATGAGTCCCCAGATGGATATTCAAATCGTATTGGGATACATGAAGTGTTAAAAGTTACGTCTTCTATAAAAGAAATGATTATTCGCGGAAGTTCTCAAGATGAAATAGAAGCGCAAGCAAAAAAAGAGGGAATGATGACAATTTTAGAAGACGGAGTTTTTCAAGCGGCATTAGGTAATACGAGTTTGGAAGAAGTATTTAGAGTGGTCTCGGAATAGTTTTAAAATTCAAAAGATTTCTGAGCCTTCGCCCTCGGAGTCATAAGGACAGGGAACCC
>JBBUIR010000110.1:0-1203 GCA_038055245.1 Patescibacteria group bacterium
CTTTTTTTGCTTTTGTTACAAGTTTTTCTATGAATGGACGCAATTCTTTCGCTTTGGGTTCAGTTGTTTTTATTTTTCCGCGGACAATTAAATTAAGCGCTAAAGAACTCAGTAATTCTTTTCTCTGATTTTTGTCTCTTCCAAATTTTCTTTTAGAATTGTGGTGTCGCATATATTTTAATTATTCTTTTAAATTCAGACCAAATTTACTGAGTACTTTTTTAATTTCACTAATTCCTTTTTCACCGATACCTTCAATTTCAAGCAAGTCTTCTCTTTTTTTCCTTGCAAGACCTCCTAATGTTCTAATATTTGCAGTAGTAAGCGCATTTAATGTTCTCGTAGAAAGATTAAGACCGTCAGTGCGAGTCTTTAAAACGTCAGTAAAATCATCAGTTTTTTTGTCATCTTCTTTATCAGACTTTTTTTCCCCGCCTATATCGCTATGCGAAGCATTGCGGGCAGGTTCTTTTATCTCTTCTTCTGGTTCTTTAAAGTCAATAACAGCTTTAAGTTGATTAATCATTATTTCAATAGATCTTAAAAATGCTTCACGCGGAGTTAATGTGCCATCTGTTTCAACAGAGATTCGTAAACGATTATAATTTGTATTATCACCAACACGCATATTTTCAACTTCATAAGAAACACGACGAATCGGAGTAAAAATACCATCAACAGCAATCGTGCCAATATCAACTTTTTCTTTTTGTAACATTTCTTTTGGAATAAAACCCAGGCCTTTTTCAATCTTCATTTCAATACTTAAATTAATTTTGCCTGTAACCTCAACAATATGAAGCTCTGGATTTAAAATCTCTACTTGCCCGCCAGTTTTTATATCTTTTGCTATAACTTCTTTAGGTCCTTTTATAGAAAGTGTCACCATTTGCGGTTCATCGGATATCATTTTAAAACGAATCTTCTTTAAATTTAAAATCATTACAATCACATCTTCTTTAATCCCATCCATTGTCTGAAATTCATGAGAAATACCTTCTATTTTAATAGATGTAACGCTGGCGCCTGGTAATGAAGAAAGAATAATTCTCCTTAAACTATTTCCTAAGGTATGACCATATCCGGGATATAGACCGTCTATTTCAAATATTCCTTTATTGTCTTCTTCTAAAACAATACGAGGTTTAGAAGGCATAATTATTTTATATTCAGGCATAATTTTTATAAAAAGTTACTTTTAAA
>JBBUIR010000111.1:0-2147 GCA_038055245.1 Patescibacteria group bacterium
AGGATCAAACTCTAACTAAAAGTTAATTAGAACGAAACAAAACAAAAAACAGCACTTCATCATCTGTACGTTGTGATATTTTCCCGCCCGAACGTACCGTTCGGTACGGGCGGGTGTTGTTCGTTAGAGTTTGGTCATTGCTCTAAAAATTATTATTTTACAGCTCAAAAAAACAAATTAAACTTACACTTGCCCCGCAGCCTGTCCCGCCAGAACGGCGGGATGAAGTGGAGGCTTGTACTTTTATTCACTTGTCAAAGATTAAAACAAAAGCGTCCTATCAAAACGGTAGAGACGCCTAGGGGAAAGTATATACTAGCGAGAAAGTGGTGTCAAGCATTAATTTATAGTAAAATATACCCATTATGAGAACAAAATTGATATATTTCGTACGACACGGTGAAACTATTCTAAATGCCCAAAATGTAAGACAAGGACCGGATGGACCTTTAAGTGAAAAAGGCAGAGCTCAAGCTTTGGCTACAGCATTAAGATTTCCGAAACACAAAGGACATCCTCAAATTATTATTTCAAGCCCATATCAACGCACTAAAGAAACAGCAGAAATTATTGCCAAAGAATTAAAAATGTCAGTAAAATATTCTGATCTTTTGGTAGAAAGAAAAAATCCTTCTGAAATAATCGGACATTCCGGACAAGAAAAACAAGTTCGAGAAATTATAGATCGCATTGATAAAAGTTATCATGCTGATGACCTGCGATACTCGGATGAAGAAAATTTTACTGATTTAAAAGAAAGAGCAAAAAAAGCTTTGGCTTATATTGCCGGAAGATGGCAAAAAAGAATTATTATTGTCACTCACGGAATTTTTTTAAAAATGATGGCTTCCTATATGCTCCATGGAGACAGTCTAACAGCTTCGGAATATAATAATTTAAGTTATTTTAATCCGATAAATAATGCCAGTATGGCTATTTGCTCGTACACCACTCATTGGTTTAAAAAAAATGAATGGAAACTTATAGTTTGGAATGATCTGGGATAAATTATTTTTTATTCACTTTCAATAGTTCCACAACCAGCGCAACCATTTTATCTTTGTATTTTGGATCGCTTTCAGCAATAAGAAGCGTAATTGCGGTCAATCCAGCTGGATTAATATTGTGTGCACCTTTCACGCCATTTCTACGTAAAAACCAAATAAAAGCAAAAGCTCCTGATCTTTTATTACCATCAATAAATGGATGATTTTTCACCATAAAATAAAGCAGATGCGCCGCTTTTTCTTCAAGCGTTTGATAAACATCGTTCCCGCTAAAAGACTGCATAACATTACCAACAATACCTTCAACGTTTCCTACTTCTCTTTGAAAAGCAAAAATATCAGTTGCTTCAGCTTTTTTAATTAACTCATTTTTTAATTCAAAAATTGCTTGCAAGAGTTCACCACCGGCGAGTTTAATTTTCTTTTTTGTAATCCCAGTTTTTACAAGTGTACCTCTGTCATATGCATCTATCTTTACCCATGTACTTGAATACTCTTTCACGAGGTTAAGAATAGTTTTTGGGTTAAGCGTGACATGAGTAGGTAACAAAGTTTGAATATTGGCAATATTTTTTAAAAACTGATCGTAGTTTTTTAAAATTATTTTCTTGTTAAGAGTGTAACCTTTTATTATATGTTCTCTTAATGTTTTGGTTGCCCAAATACGGAACATAGTAGCTGTATTACTATTTACACGATAACCCACAGATATAATGACATCTAAGTTGTAAAACTGAGTATTATAAATTTTGCCATCATTAGCAGTTATTCGGAATTTCCTAATAACTGAATTTCTATTTAATTCTTGAGTTTTGAATATATTTGCTAAGTGTTCATTTATAGTTGGAATAGTAACACCAAAAACCTCGGCAATTTGTGCCTGTGTAGCCCAAATAGTCTCACGTATAAAATCCCCGCGAAACTCAATAGCCCCAGATTTTGTCTGATAAATGACAAGATTATTTTTTACTTGTTTTTTTAACACTATTCAATTTTACTTTATTTTTAGCTTTTACTCAATCTGCTCTTACACCACTCATTGGTTTAAAAAAAATGAACGGAAACTCATAGTCAGGAATGATCTGGATTAAATTCCGCTAGGTCTTGCCTAGCGGTAAGTAATAAGATATACTCTATCCA
>JBBUIR010000112.1:0-8633 GCA_038055245.1 Patescibacteria group bacterium
GTTATACTGTACTTTTTATGTAAAAATAGTACAAATTTTTCCAGTATTTTTTTCATTATTTTAATTATAGCATAAAAAAATATCTTGTTTTTTACTCATTTTCTGTTAAGATAATAAAAGTTCTTTTTATTTAATTAAATACATTCCGGGGTAGCTCAGCGGTAGAGCGGTCGCCTGTGTTACAAAAATATTACGCAGCTTCCTAAGAAAACTTAGGTTGAAAAACAAGGTGAATTCGGGGAAGCCCTTACGAGAGGGTAATCCCGAGCCAAGCCCTGTTCATTACAGGGAAGGTGTAGAGACTATCCATTTTTGGAGTAGTTCCGCAAGTTGCGGCACGAAGCGCCTTGCTCCTAACTTCTTTGGTTAGCCAAAGAATATGGAGATGATATAGTCCATGCTTCTAGTAATAGGAGACAACATGTAAGCGATTGGTCGTAGGTTCGATCCCTACCCCCGGAGCAATATAAAAAACCATATGAAAATGTGGTTTTTTATATTGCTCCGGGGCGAAAGCAAACTGCTTTGCTTTCGCGTAGGGAGCGAAAAGCTTTTCATTAATAATGAGAAATTTATTTTGAATTATTTGAAAAGGTATACTGTTCCCGTAGGGAAAGATCACCCTACCCCATGCATATTTAATTTCGTGCGGATTTTCTTCGGCTATGTCTTTTGGCGAGATTTCAAATTCTGCCCGCAGGAGGGGTTTGGGGAGGAATGCGGGCTTTTTCTCCTGTTATGATATATCATAACATTGTGATACACTATAACAAGCGATATACTGTGGATAATGCAAAACGAGTCTGCAAAATTGGGTTTGAATCTGAAAAAGATTAGAACTAAAAAAGCAATATCGCAAGGCGATATTGCGCGCGAGTTAGGGGTTAGTCGTGGTTTTGTCAGCACTATAGAAAATGGAAAAACAAATCCGACACTTTCAACTATTGCAAAATTAGCAAAAGCACTTGGTGTTTCGGTTAACGAACTGTTAAAATAAAGATTATAAATATGATTAATAAATTTGAAGAAAAACTCAATAAACTTCTTAAAAAAGAGCCTCGTTTTGTTGACCAAGAGGGCGATCTTTTAACTAACACTATTATTGATAGTGCCTATAAGGCGGATAGCAAACTCATTGAGCTTTTAATCAGTGAAAAAGACATAAAAGAAACATTTTTTACAAAAATTAAAGATGTTTATGTATTTAATATCAATGATTTTGTTTCCTATGTTCAAGATAAGAATTTTCTCAACGATTCATATACAAAATTCAAAAACAAAATTGGGCTTAATGTAGGTGGAAAGTTTTTGAACGAACGAAAAGAAGTTTCCCTTGTTTGGCCTTTTAAGGACTGTGTGCTTGAAGGCGGAATGACAAAGGAAGACGAAAAACGCAAAGAAATATTTTTTAATGAAATTTTAGCCCAAGACGACATAGATAAACTCTTAGCACCGAAAGTTTTGACTAATTGGGAACGCTTTACAAAAAATGGCAAAGAAAAAGTAAAAGAATTAAAAAGAGATAAAAACGGAGTAGTTCGAGAAAATCTTGTAATAAAAGGTAATAATTTGCTTGCACTTCATAGCTTGAAGGAGCAATTTGCCGGACAAGTAAAACTTATATATATTGACCCACCATTTAATACTGGATCAGATTCGTTTAGCTATAACGATAATTTTAATCATTCAACATGGATGACTTTTATGAAAAATCGTTTGGAAGTTGCACGAAAATTACTTACAGATGACGGAAATATATTTATTCAAATTGATATTAACGAATCTCACTATTTAAAAGTTTTAGTTGATGAGATTTTTGGAAGAGAAAATTTTGTTGAAGAAATTATTTGGTCTTATGGATCACCGTCTGGGGGTCGTGCCGCAGGAGCAAAACCTGTCAATATTCACGACTATATTTTACATTACGCAAAAAATTATTCAAATAGAAAACAAAATAAACTTTATATACCGTATACTGAAAAATACATTAAGGACTGGTTTAAATATGCTGATAAAGACGGACGTCGTTATCAGCGTCGTATGCGAGGGCGTGATGAAAAAGGAAATGTTATTTGGGAAAAACAATATCTTGATGAAAGTAAAGGTTTGCCTCTTACAACAGTTTGGAATGATATAAAACAAGTGTATGCTGACCCACGAGCATATAAAGAAAGTCAAAGTGAACTTGTGGAGTTAATAAAGGGATTTGCTACACAAAAACCAGAAAGGTTGATTCAAAGAATTATTGAAATGGCATCAGATCCTAGCGATATTATTCTTGATTATCATGCCGGAAGTGGTACTACTTGTTCCGTTGCACATAAGATAAATCGTCAATGGATAGCTGTTGAGCAACTTGATTATTCAGAAAAAAATCCCGAGGAACGAATGAAAAGTGTTGTTGCCGGAGATAAAACTGGAATATCAAAAGAGGTTAGTTGGAAAGGAGGAGGAAACTTTATATATTGTCAATTAATGAAATATAATGAAAAATTTATTGAAAATATTAAAAAAGCAAAAGATGTCAAAATACTTCTAAAAGTTTGGAAAGAAATAAAAGAAAATGCCTTTTTTAATTATAATGTTGATTTAAAAGCATTTGAAGAAAATATAAAGGAATTTGAAAAACTTTCTCTTTTAAAACAAAAAGATATTTTAATTTCTCTTTTAAATAAAAATCAGCTTTATGTTAATTTGAGTGATATTGAAGATAGAGAGTTTAAAGTTATAAAAGAAGATAAGGAAACGAATAAAGAGTTTTATGAAAAAAGATAATAAATTACGATGGTCAGAACAATTTGCATTTGGTGAAAATACTCCTTTAATTGCATCCGGTGAAAAAATAAAAGAGATGGTAATGGTTATAGAAATAAATATTAAAAATATTAAAAAAACAAAATTTCCACGACATATTATTTTAGAAACTTGGCTCGTCTTAGATTATTTTATAAGAATGTTTATCGTTGCTGGGTTAAATATTGATAAATATTCAACTCGTGATTTTGACTTAGCCTTTGAGCTTCTACCACAGAGTTTTAAAGATTGTTCAGATTTTTTAAATAAATTTATTATTATTCAAAGCAAACTACCAATACAAATTGATGCTGGAGAAAATGAAGTTAAATTATCTGCAATGTTTGCATTTTATATAATGAAAGAGCACCGTGATTTTTATGATAAACATTTTACACCAATTCTTAAATTATATTATAAAAAATATTATCCCGAATTAGTAAAAACAGTAAAAACAACTGAAGAAGAAGCAGAGTTATTAAAAGAAAATTTAAGAATTTTTACACCTCCACCAACATTCAGTGCTTATTTAGAAAATTTTAAAGACACACCTGAGTACCGGAGTGTAAGTAATAATTGGTTAAAGATTGCAGATAATTTAGTCAAAAGTAATTTTTTTAAATATTCCGATCAATTTAATAAAGCAAGAAATAGAGCAATGCATGTAATTAAAACAGAAAAAATGTATCAAGAATTCGGCATAAATGGAAAAGATGAAAAAATAAAATTTAAGCAGTTGAAAGAAAAAAGTATTAACTTGTTAAAGCTTTTAGATATTTCTATAGCAAAAACAAAATATAAAAAATTTAAATAATTATAAATATATGCCATTTCTATACGAACAACTAGATAGTGTTTCAAAAATGGGATTTCTAAAAAAAGAGATGCCGGATTTTATGGTTAATAATTTGAATCCGGATTTTGAACTGCGAGAATATCAAAAAGAAGCGTTTGCTCGATTTTTTCATTGTTATAATAATGATTTTGAGGGAAAAGAAAATCCGCTTCATTTTCTTTTTAATATGGCAACTGGCTCGGGCAAAACATTAATAATGGCTGGCTTAATTTTATATCTCTATGAGCAAGGTTATAGAAATTTTTTATTTTTTGTAAATTCAGACAACATTATAAAGAAAACTGAAGATAACTTTTTAAATACTCTGTCTATTAAATACCTTTTCAATAAAAATGTTGTTTTAAACAATAAAATAATTTCAGTTAGGAAAGTTGATAATTTTGAAGATGCCGGAAAGAAAGAAATAAATATTTGTTTTACCACCATTCAACAACTTCACAGTGATTTACATAATGAGAAAGAGGAGTCACTTACCTTTGAAGATTTTAAGGATAAAAAAATTGTCTTACTTTCTGATGAAGCCCATCACTCTCAAGTAAAAACAAGAAATAGTGTTAATCAAAATGACTTGTTTGGTAATAACATTATTAAAGAAATAGACGATAAAAAACCAAACTGGGAAAATACAGTCGGAAAGATTTTTAAGAAAAACAGCGCAAATTTGCTTTTGGAATTTACGGCAACTATGGATTTTCTTGATACATTTATTACAGAAAAGTATAAAAATAAAATTATTTATAAATACGATCTAAAAGAATTTAGAAATGATGGATTTTCAAAAGACCCTCAACTTTTTTCTACTGATACAGATAAAAAGACTCGTATTATTCAAGCCCTTATTTTAAATCAATATCGTCAAGAAGTTGCCGGAAAATATGGAATAGCTTTGAAACCTGTAATTTTATTTAAGGCTCAAAAAACCATTACTCAATCAGAAGACAACAAAAAACTTTTCCATAAAATTATTGATGAGTTTAGTATTGAGGAAATCAAGAAAATAAGGAGTAAAACAAATATAGAAGTATTACAAAAAACTTTTAGATTTTATAAAGAAAATGGTATTACTGATGCAATTCTCATAAAAAAGATTAAAGAAAATTTTGCTGAAAATAAGTGTAGAAGCGTTAATGATGAAACTGAAATAAAACAGTTGCAAATTGAACTTAATACTTTGGAAGATAAAAATAACAAAATTAGGGCTATTTTTGCAGTCCAAAAATTAAACGAGGGCTGGGATGTTCTTAATCTTTTTGATATTGTTCGCCTCTATGAGACGCGCGACGGAAAAGATAATAAGCCGGGCAAAACAACTATTTCTGAAGCACAACTTATTGGTCGTGGTGCAAGATATTTTCCATTTAAACTTGAAAAAAATCAAGATAAATACAAAAGAAAATTTGATAAAGATTTGTCTAATGAGCTTCGTATTATTGAAGAATTACATTATCATAGTCATAATGAATCTAGGTATATTGCTGAAATTACGAATGCTCTCATTAAAGAGGGTATGATAGACGAGAACGAAATTGAATTAGAACTTAAATTGAAAGAAAGTTTTAAAAATAAACAATTTTATAAATCTGGTCTTGTATATAAAAATGAAAAAGAAAAGAGAGGTTTTGATGGAGTAAAATCTATTACTGATCTTGGAGTTAGTAAGAAAAACATTGTTTTTTCTATTGTTTCCGGCTTGGGTCAAGAAACTGGGGTATTTCTTGATAAAGAAGTTCTAAAAATACAAACAGTTAAAAGTTTAAGAGATATAAAAGTTAAAGAAATTGAATTTCATATTGTTCAAAATGCTTTAGCAAAAAATGACTTCTTTGATTTTTCAAATTTAAAAACTTATTTTAAGAAATTAGAATTAACTCGTGATTTTATAAAAGATAAAGGTTTTAGTAATCTCGGAATTACTTTTGAAGGAATGAAAAGTGATCTAGATACTATTACTCCTTCAATTAAGTTTGAAGCAATATTGCAACTACTAACAGAAATAGAAAAACAAATTAAATCAAATGCAACAGAATATGTAGGCACGACTTTATTCACTCCGGCAAAATTCAATCTTGTTTTTAAAGATAAAAAAATAAAGGTTAAAAAAGATAGCGAACGAGTAAATGGCGGGGAAGGAAATCTAGCTGATAAAGATTGGTATGTGTTCAACGCAAATTACGGCACTACGGAAGAAAAAGATTTAGTGAACCTTGTCCATCGTCAGATACAAGAATTATATAAAAATTTCAAAGAAATATATTTAGTTCGCAACGAAAGACAAATGAAAATTTATAATTTTAAAGATGGAGCTACTTTTGAACCGGACTATCTTCTCTTTTTAATAAACAAAAAAGGTAAAAGTATAACTTATCAACTTTTTATTGAACCAAAGGGTTCGCATCTTATGGAGTATGATAAATGGAAAAATGATTTTCTTGAAGAAATTAAAGATAAATCTAAAATCCTAGAATTCAAAAAAGATAATAAATATAAAATAATTGGGCTACCTTTTTATAACCATGAAGATGAGAATGCGTTTAAAGATAAGCTTATAAATTCTATATCTAAATAAAACCTAATATGTCAGACGAACCCCAAAATCCAATTTCTGAAGAAAACTCTATTCCACAAAGCCCCCAAGGGCCTACCGAGCAAGCACCTGAAATTACCCCTGTTTCTGAACCCACCGATATGCCCCCTGAGCCCCCAGAATCCCCTAAAAACATGGGTTTCCCTCAAAGATTTTAATTAAGTAAAAACTGTTATAATAAATTTTATGAAATTAAAAGTTAAAGAATTATTAGATTTTTTTGATAATAAAAAGGATGACATAAGACACGACATTAGTTCTGTGATCAGTGTTGTTGGTGAAAATCTTGGTGCGGCTTTATTCAAACGCTATTACGAAGAAACCTTCGGTAAAAAAGTTGCCATTAGTATTTTCCTAATAAGGCATCTCTTGAACCTCTAATTATTTATTGGTTTGTTTTATCTAAAGATGGTAAAAATTTAAATCCATTTTTTAAGGTCAATACGAACATAAGAGAATTTAAAAAATTGAATGTCTTTTCCATGTCAAATTATTTACGATCCATTAAAAAGAAAGAAATAATATTAGATATGCCGAGTGCTGAAAAAAGAATTAAACTTTTAGAAAAGTATTTTCCGATTAAAAAATAATATATGGACGATGAAGTATTTGAAAAAGCGAAAGAAGAAGATATGAGTAAAGACGAAGCGGAGGAGGTTCAGGAACTTATGGACGAAACCGGATTAGATGTCGACGAAGCCCATGAAATTTGGCAAGAATTGTAATAAAAGAAACTACCTATAATTAGACCTTATTTTGTATACATATAAAGTCTATATAACAAAACTAACTGAATTTTGTGTTCTTCTTCACTTATCTACACAATTCTGATATACTTTTTGTGTATGTATTCAAAAGACTTACCATATAACGATTTACCGCCATTACCGCTATCATTTCAATATGAGGATGTTGATGTGCTTAAAGCGGTTAATACCACAAACATAGCACTTTCCGAACTTAAAGGTGCTTCTCTTTCTTTACCTAATCAAAAGATTTTACTTGCACCTCTTACACTTAGGGAAGCTGTCGCTAGTAATAGCGTTGAAAATATACACACAACTATTTCTGATGTTCTTCAAGCGGAGGTATTATCTCAGACAGAAATAAGACTTCCTGAAAAAGAAACTTTATTTTATAGAGAGGCTTTGTTAAAGGGATTACAATTTTTATCCGACAATAAAAAAATTACGCAAGAAAACATAATTGTCATTCAATCTATTCTTGAGCGAGAAAAAACTGGTATAAGAAAAAAAGAAGTTGGGAAAATTACAAGAATTAAAGGTAATTTAACGAAAGAAATTATTTATACACCCCCTGATGATGTTGAAATCATTAAAAATCTTCTTAAAAACTTTGAAGAACATTATAATAATGACCGAATAGAAATTGATGCGACAGTCCAATCAGCTATTCTTCACTATCAATTTGAAGCAATCCATCCATTTGCAGATGGAAATGGAAGAACAGGGAGAATACTTATGGTCCTATATTTCATTCTAAGAAAGCGTCTAGAAATTCCGCTATTATTTATAAGTAGATACATTCTGAACAATAGAAGTGAATATTATAAATTACTTGCAGGCGTAACGGAAAATGGCAACTGGAAAGAGTGGATTTTATTCATTTTGAAAGGAGTAGAGGAACAAGCTAATTCCACAAAAGATACAATTATAGCTGTTAAAAATCTTATTACTGAATATAAGCATATTGCCACAGAAAAAGAATTACCCACAGATGCTAATTTTATAGACCATTTATTTTCCAATGCATTTTACACTTACAATCGTCTTGCTCAAGGACTTTCCGTTCATAGAAATACAGCCACAAGTTATCTTAAACAATTACAAGAAGCTGGCGTTTTGGAGTCTATGACTGTAAAAAGAGAACTCGTTTTTTATTATCCTAAATTTTTGGATATTCTTAGTAAGTAGATTTTTGGAGTGATAGATTAGGGAAAAGTCCAAGAATACCACTAAATTGCAAATCACTCTTTACAGCACCCCATTACACTTGAGTTCTGAACTTGTATACTATAGGGAGCCAGTTAGAGTAGAGTCCAATAAATTAGACTATTTTATTAATTTAAAGTATAATGTAAATTATATTAATAATAAAAAAATTGTCACTAAAGGCAGTCAAATATATGGCAAAAAGAAGCACCACACTTAGTCCTAAAAAGAAATCAAGACGCTCTCATAAAACCAAAAAGCGACTTGAAATCAAAAGACTGACACTTGCTAAAAAAGCTGCTCGAAAAAATTTTAGATAGGGTTTTTTGTTTTTATTTTATTAATGATAAAAAAATAAAATATATGAGTAAAATATTTTTTAAGAAAAGTTTTATTTTATTAATAGCTATGCTCTTATTAGTTGGTAATTTTTTTGTAGCTAATATAA
>JBBUIR010000112.1:8733-11114 GCA_038055245.1 Patescibacteria group bacterium
ATTTTATTAATAGCTATGCTCTTATTAGTTGGTAATTTTTTTGTAGCTAATATAACAAAGGCATCATATGGCGAAATTATTATTAATGAATTTTTATCTGACTCAAGTGGTAACGAGTGGGTTGAATTATTAAATACTACAGCTGGTGGTATTACTATTACCGGTTTTAAACTAACCCAGCTTACTGATCCACAAGGAACACCAGCTGAAGTTGATTTACTTTTACTACCTTCTGTCACTATACCTGCCCATGGTATTTTGGTTTTTGATGTTGGAACAAATAAATTAAATAACTTAGGTGATTCCATTGGGCTTTACACTAATTACCCGTATTTAATGCATCGGGTAACTTATGGAACTGTAAATAGCATTGATTACCCAACTACAGCTGGTCTCGGAACAGCGCCCGCTTCCGGAAAATCGGGCGCTTATATTTCCGGCGCTTGGCAAACTGACCAAAATCTAACTAAAGGATGGTTTAATGATGCAGTAAGCTATACTTGTCCTGGAGGAGTTTTAACCGCTCCAGGAGGAGCGCCTGTTCCTCCTACATTGGCATCTATTGATACTTGTATTTCCACAAGTCCAACTTTTATTACTACTAATATAGGAGAATTAACTGACCCTTCTGCCGCAACTGGTTTATATTTTGAAAAAAGTATTTCTGGTAGTCCAGTCGGCAAAATTACTTTTGCTGGTCCTTTGAATTTGACCGATCCTGACACAGTTACTTATTTAAAAGCTATTGGAGAAAAAATAGATGCAGCTAAGCCTAGCGGAGGAGCTAAGGTTGGACTAAATACATCTACAACCTCTGCTTTTTCTGGCATATCTGGCGCTGTAAAGATGTATGGAGTTACCGGTACTGTTGCCCCGAACCTTATAATTAGAAATAATGCTGGTACTATTATTACTTCCGGAGGAGAGTATCCCGCTATTACTCTAAAAACATTTGATAGCAACGCTCATACTTATGAATTTACCACTTCCCATTTTACTAGTTTTGAAACAGAACCAGCGACAGTACCAAGTAATATTATATTGGCAGTAGGTAGCGCAGCAGCAGTTGGTGGAGTTACAAATGTAGCTATTCCAGTAGCGGGAGGTACTGATACGACAGGCGCAATAACTGGTTGGGTAACTGGTACAAATGATAAAATTAAATTTACAGTAACAGACGCAGGTACAGCAGTATCAACAATTACAATTAACTCAGGCGTGTATACTAGCGGAGCTGATTACACAATTACATCTGCATCACCACTTACAATTGTAGTCACAACAACTGAAACAAGTAAAATAACTGGGGTAAGAACATTTACGGTGTCAGTTACAGCAACCTCGGCTGATTTAACTAATATTACTCTCACTGGAACTCCTAGCAATTACACATTTTCCGCTGGAACTTACACTTATAACAGCGTCACTGTCGCTAATAACGTATCAAGTATCACAATCACACCAACAGGCGCCGGAGTAATAACTATGTCACTTGATGGTGGAACTTCTTCGACTTTGACTTCCGGTGTAGCTTCTGATTTAGTTGCCTTAACAGCTGGTGTAGAAAAAATAATCGCAGTTATTACTACAGAAACAGGAAAATCTGCAAAAACATATACCATTAAGATAACAAGAACGCTTAGTTCTGCCAAAGCCATCACTGCTTTTAGTTTCTCATCGGGAACAGGAGTGATAAATGAAACTGCTCACACTGTCGCAGTAAATGTTCCTAATGGCACAGATGTTACCGCTCTCGTGGCGACATTTACAACAACTGGAGCTGGAATTTCAATTGGTGGAACTTCACAAGTTAGCGCAACAACAGCAAATAATTTTATATCTGTGAAAACTTATACTGTCACTGCTGCTGATTCTTCAACCCAGACATATACGGTGACAGTAACCATATTGCCAGCTAATCAAATTGCCGCCGCTCCGACTGTTTCAGTTGATACTACTAAGAAAGAAGTTGTGGTGAATTCTTCTATTGCAACCATAATAACCATTCCATCATCTGTTACTGATGCAACAATTAAAGTTAATTCATTGACTACTGATAATGGAACAACAACTACAGCGACATTACCGGCGATTACCCTAAATGCCACGACAAGTTTATCAACTACTGAAGTCAAAGTTGAAATTTCAACTGGCGCAGTTGTTACCGCGCCAACTGGTTGGGATGGGACTATTAATGTGCCTCAAGTAAAAGCGAATTCTACTGTTACTGCTACGCCTGACAGTGGAAAGACCGCTACAGTATCTTCTGTTATTGAAGTCGGATATGGTGATGTTAAATTAACTTTTGACAAAGCTGTACGTATTTTTATACCAGGACAAGCAGGAAAAGATGTTGGTTATTCTAGAAGCGGTGTCTTTAC
>JBBUIR010000113.1:0-5898 GCA_038055245.1 Patescibacteria group bacterium
CTTGCGGCACTTCGGTTTTCAAGACCGATGCACTAAACCTCTATGCGACGCCTCCCTAATTAACAACTAATTCAGTATATCTATTTTAGGTTTTTTCTCAAGTAAAATGCCCCAATTAAGGGGCATTTAGATTTATTCTTTCTTTAGCGAAGTTTTTCTAGTCAAAAGCTCTTTTATATCACTCCATCTCTTTTTTGCGACATAGAAGATATATATGATTTCTAGAATACCAAAAGTATTGAGCACAAGAAACGCTATAAACCACCATTTCTGATTATTCTTGGCAGCTATCCATAGCGAATAACCTTTCCAAAATATGGTCCATATTATAAGAGGGAAAAATATCCAACTATTAATAAAAAATGGATTTAATTGATTCATAAAGAATATTATACCAAAATTAATTTTTTATGCTAGTATTTTGTTATGAATCCCGTTAGAAATTAATTTTAATGGATTTCCATATAATGAATGATAAAATAAATAAAAATGGAGGGATTTCTAACGGGATGAAGTTTTTAGGTATTGATTATGGGACAAAAAGAATAGGCATAGCCATCTCGGATGAAGAAGGAGTATTGGCTTTTCCTAAGAAAATTGTATTAAATGACTTAAATACCTTTGAAAAGCTTGATGAAATTATAAAAACAGAAAATATTTCAGAAATTGTGGTTGGAGAATCGGTGGATTTTTCCGGGAAACTGAATATTTTGTCGGCGAGGATAGAAATTTTTATTTCAGAGCTCAAAGATAAATTCAAATTGCCGATTCATAAACAAAAAGAATTTTTAACGTCAGTTGAAGCTCGCAAAGAGGGAAATACTAAAAAAAGTTTGAGTCAATCGCAAGTGCACAGTAAGTTAAAACAAATTAAAAGCGGACGAATAGATGCTTCAGCCGCTGCGCTTATTTTACAAAGGTATTTAGATAAAATGAATAATAGTAAAAAATAAAATGATAAATTTAGAAGATTTTAAAAAAGTTGATATTATAGTGGGTAAAATTTTGTCGGCAGAAAAAGTTCCCGATACAGATAAATTATTGAAATTATCTGTTGATTTAGCTGAAGAAAAACCAAGACAAATAGTTTCTGGTATCTCATTATATTTTCCGGATTGTAATGTTTTAGTTGGTAAAAAATGTATGTTTATAGCTAATCTAGAGCCGAGAGTAATTCGTGGGATTGAAAGTCATGGAATGATATTGGCAGTTTCTACAGAAGATGGCAAGTTTTCTTTACTTTTACCAAATGATGAGATACCTATTGGCACACGAGCAATATAAACTTGTAATATAATTTTGTTAAAAATTTCACTACGGGGTATAATATCATTATGGTTATGAATTCATTTGATAGATTTTTTCCAGTACCAAAATTTCTTGCGGTATCTTCTTTTGGTTTAGATATTTCGGATGAATCTATAAAATTTATAGAACTTGTTCAAACAAAAAATGGTATTCAGGTGAATCGTCATGGAGAAAAAAAGATTCCAGCGGGTATCATCGAGTCAGGCAAGATTAAAGATTCTGTCAGATTAGAAGAAGTTTTAGTATCTCTTAGAAAAGAAGAAGGATTAAGATCTGTTCGTGTTTCTTTACCTGAAGAACAGGTGTATCTTTTTAATCTTAAATTAGAAAAATTGGGTTTAGAAAATGTTAGAGAAGGTATTGAGCTTTCTCTTGAAGAATATATACCAATATCGGCGCAAGATGCAATATTTGATTATGAATTGTTAAGTGAAGATGAAAAAAGTTTAAAACTGCAAGTTGCCACTATACCAAAGAATGTAATAGAAAAATATCTTTCTGTTTTTAAAAGTTCTATGATGTCTGTTAAGTCGTTTGAACTCGAAGCGCAAGCAATTTCTAGGTCTGTTATCAAAAAAGGCGATCTAGAGACTTATATGATAGTAGATTTTGGTAAAAAACGTACTGGTATTTTTATTATATCTCGAGGTATTGTTGTATTTACTTCTACATTAGATGTGGGTGGATATATGCTTACCAATATGATTAAAAAAAATTTTAAAATAGGTTTTGAAGAAGCGGAAAGAAAGAAAAAAGAATTTGGTTTAAAACGTAATGCCACGAACACGGAAGTATTTTCCATACTTTTGAATGGTGTTTCTATTTTGCGTGATGAAATAGTGAAACACTTTCTATATTGGCATACGCATAAAGATGAAGAAGGTAAAAATAGACCACAGATAAAGAAAGTGATTCTTACTGGTGGTGATTCTAACTTAATAGGGCTTTCTGAATATTTTTCTGTTAGTATGAAGGTTAATGTGGAGATAGCTAACGTTTGGATTAATATAACAGAAACAGATAAGTATGTTCCAGAAATAAGTTTAGACAAGTCGTTAACATTCGCGTCTGCCTTAGGACTTGCATTAGGAGATTTTGAACATGATTAATTTAATTCCAAATGAAGAAAAGAAAAAAATGTCTAAAGATTTTTATTTTAGACTTGTAACTATGTTTTTTGTGATGCTAAGTGTGTCTTTATTAATTGCTTCTATTTTAATTTTACCATCTTATTTTTTTTCTTCGATAGAAGAAAACGTTATTAATACAAAATTAAAATTACAAGAAAAATTTGTTTCTTTACTTGACCAAAATACATTAAAAATTATTTCTGATTTAGAAAATAAATTAAATTTAGTTGAGAATTATGAAAAAAATAAATCCACTTTTTCTACAAAAATAATAAATGAAATTATACTAAAAAAAATACCTAATATCAAAATTACAGGGATTTTTTATCAAAATGATTCACAAACAAGTAAGAAAATAAGTGTCAGTGGTAAAGCGTCAAGTCGTGAAATCTTACTTTCATTCCGTCGAGCGCTTGAAGACGATATGGCTTTTTCAAAAGTTGATTTACCGATTTCTAATTTTGTAAAAGGGTCTGATATTAAATTTTATTTAAGTTTAATTCCTTCATAATATGCAATCTTCCTTTCAAAAAAAATTACTAATTTTTTCTATAATGTTTTTTGTATTTTCTTGTTTTGTCTTTTTGTTTTTGTACAGAAATATAGATAACAATAAAAAGACATTACAACTGTCACAAGAAAGATGGCAGGTAGAAACTACACGCAGGGAAAATGCAAAATCCCTTACCAATTCAATTAAAGCAATAGAGCTTGAAAGAGCTTTACTTGAAACACATTTCATACAAAGTTCTGATATTGTGCCATTTCTAGATATGATTGAAAAATTGTCTAAAGAAGTAGGAACTAAAGTTGAGATTCTTTCTGTTGATGTTGCCAAGAATAATTTGTCGCTTATGGTTGAAGTAAAAGCATTGGGAAGTTTCGAAACTATTTACAAATTGGTGACGCTTTTAGAAAATTCTCCATATAATCTTGAATTCATTTTAGCAGATATTCAAAATTCAAACCCACAAGATATATATGTTGGTAAAATTAACAAAACTCAACAATGGACGGCAACCTTTAAAATAAAGCTTTTAAGTTTTATAAATTAATTTTAGCTATAGACTAATCCGCCTTTGGCAAGAAAAAATATGGAAATAAAATTTTTAAAAAAGAAAAAGAAGTTTGTAAAAGGAGGTTCAAATATCAGACCAGATCTTTATTGGAGATATATTCTTTATATGACATTTACATTAATTCTTATCTCTTGCGCTTTTGGTTTATATCTCTTTTTAAAAATAAACAAAGAATCAACCTTGACGACCATAAATGTTAACGAGCAAGAAGTAATAAAAAAAGAGAGGTTAAATAAAGTATTGGAATATTTTAAAAAACGTGAAAATAAATCTATTGAAATCCTAAATTCTCCTTCACCTATTATTGACCCATCGTTCTAATCTCAGATTGCAAGATATTCTTGATATTTTTGACCAGTATTTTTCTGTTTTTTCTACGTTAGCATGTGTAAATGTGTGAATACTGGCGCGGAATTTATTTTCTGGAACCCTACAAATTTCTCTTAAAAATCTCATCATTATTAATTATTACTTGCCTTTTCTTATTTTCGTTAAAAAGACGGCTAACTCTCCTTTTTTCTATAGATTCTACGCTTCTGCCTCTTTTTGACAGATTTTTCTTTTCTACACTATATATGTTTGGCAAGTTCGTTATTTGTATCTTGAATTTACTTACTTTTTAGTGTATAAATAAAGGACAGGGCGCGCTTAGCTCAGTTGGTAGAGCAACGCATTTACACTGCGAAGGCCGGGGGTCCGAGTCCCTCAGCGCGCACAAAATCTTAAGCCCCAAAATGTATGTTTTGGGGCTTTTTGATTTTTAGGACAATAAAAATCCTCCGGTCACCAAAATAACTGACAAAGAAAATACAATTCTCACGACCCACTTCAAGATACCTGAAAGATTGGGGCATCAACAAAAAGTAACGAGACTAGAAAGAACACGATAAAACCCTCGGCGTGTGTGCGCTCCGTTTTAAACATACGTTCTTGAATCTCGATTAATTTTAACTCTGCACGAGCTCCACTCAACGATGCGAGAAAAACACCCTTCATAAATAACGGTTGGCACAAAAATTATTACATGAAAGCCAGCAACTTTTTTTTGTTTCTTCTTTTATTCTGTTATCTGTGCCTGTAAGATAATTCTTCCACAAGAGTTCTTAAACTGAACATAAATTCTGGCGACCGCGTAGAGATTTTTTTGTCAAAAGCAATAGCGACATTCAAAAAATCTCGTATGAGTTTTTCACCGTTTTTATTTATCTTGACTATTTTTGCTCGTTTATCTTTTTTATCTTGCTCAAAATCAATTAACTTCAACGTATGTAATTTTCTCAAAGTGACCGAAATGGTTATTTCTTTCATATGAGTAAAATTCGCCAAGTCTTTTTGGTTAATATTTTTTTCCTTGCACATTTGCCAATACAAAGACGACAAAACCATCATGTGTGAAAAGGGTAATTTTTCAGCTCCTTTGTAATTATCCGCCATAGCGTTTGACATAATGTTATTGAGTGTCCATACAAGATACCCAACGTAAGTATAGGGATTTTTGTATTTTTGGTTTTCCATATAGATTATTCTTGAAATATCGTTGAAGCAGAATCAAATTTTCCTTTTAGGTACATCTCTGCTACTTCCTCGTTCTTCATAAACGCTATTTCCTGATTTCCTTTTTTCTTAAATAGTTCCACGGTTTCTAAAAGTTTTCCAGCCTCATACTTATATTCTTGAGTAATTCTAAAATTACTATAAGGCATAAATAAACCTGCCATACCGACACTTCCGTTAAAATCAAATTCTAAAACTTGGTGCCTAAATTCTTTGTCGGATTTACCTTTTCCGTTTCCTAGAGATGTACTTAGTGTTGATACAATGTCTCCACCTTCCTTTTTGTAAGCTAATTGAAAATACATTGTTTGATCTCTTTCTCCTCCTTTCCCGTCGTAGTCAGGGTGTGTCCTGTGGAGATCTTTAATAGATTTCCATGTATTCCCTTGTCGCAACTGCCTTACTGAAAAAGTATAGTCGTACGTCTCATCTCTTTCATATGCTTCATTTACAAACCTATATGCGCGGGAAACACCATGCCACAAAAACAAAGCTCCGTCTTCTTTGTCTTTAATTTTTTCTACCGGCACAATTATTTTTTTCATAGTACGTATTAATTATTAATTTATAATACTGTAAGTATACAATAAATATGTAGTATCTGCAATAGGCGAAACAAAGATTGCAGGGAGCGGACGAGAGCGCGCATTAGTCTGAGTTCTTTTCAAAATAGGTGCGAGTTTGGTACAATACAGACACCTTGCCCTTGTAGTTCAATGGATAGAACAAGGCTCTTCTAAGGCCTTGATGTAGGTTCGATTCCTACCAGGGGCACCTTAAACGAACTAAATGATTTTGAAGAAGACAAGGAGTGGGCGTTGCGAAGC
>JBBUIR010000114.1:0-5701 GCA_038055245.1 Patescibacteria group bacterium
CTTCCTCCGCCTAAAAATAATTTCTGATTATTTTTAAATTCTGAAGATAAAAAAAACTCTTTCAAATCAAACTCGTTGTTTAGTTCAACAAAAAATTTTGCTTGAACAGATATTCCGAAAGTATTTAATTTAGTTAAATCGTAATCTTTTAGAATATTCATAAAAGCAAGCAAGGACTCCCCTTGCTTAATTTGCTATTCTTCCTCGGTTGATAAATAATCCTCAATAAAATCCATAAATTCATGCACGCCCAAAAAATATTCAGGAAATTTTTTAGTTGAAAGAATTTTGTTTTCTATCCTTTCTTCTCTAAAATAATCTAAATAACTCGAGTATTTATAAGAATTTAAAAAAATTTTCATTTCGTTTGTTTCTTTTTTATCTCTTTTAATTTTCTCTTTCCAATCTTTAAATTTTAAATCAATGGGGTTTAGATGAATGTAACCAAAAAGATGTCGTAAATAATTGTCATTTTTAATAAGAATTGATTTGAATGGTCGACACAACAAGGCGCCAGTTCTTTTTCTTTTTATATTGAAATACATAGAATACGCTGTACTTAGTTTTAACATAAATTTAGATATTCCACCTTCCGTTTTTTCTCTAATTAAAATATGAAAATGATTCGGCATTAAACACCATGCACCTATATCAACTAGTGTATCGCCACGGTCTATTTGAAAAACTTCATTTAATCTCTTTTTTTGTTGATTAATAATATTATCTAGACGAAAAGACTCTTTTGTATTTGATATATAAAGAAGTGCAACAAAACGTTGATGGTCTCGTTCTGTTTGAAAAATTACTTTTTTATCTATACCACGATTATAAATATGATAATACTCGTCAACAACAAACGGATCTGCTCTTTGCATAGAGATAGTATAACAAAAAAGGACTCCCCTTGCTTAACTATACAATAACTGATTTTTCCTTTGAGCCGAAGTACAATCTTTACATGTGGAAGGAATGGAAAAACGTTCGCCTAAAGAAGGAGGTCCCCAAAATACGCCAGAAGACAGAGAGGTCGATTTATCTCTGGAAACATGCGTCAATTTGTCCGCGGGCAGTATACTTAAACATGCTTTATCAGTTAAGCGACAAACTTTCTGATAGTCAGAAAGATGAATTGGAGAAGAAACAGCCACAGGGACAGGAAAAAATTGCAGAAGCCTTTTCAAACTTTTTCACGCAGGATGAAATAGGTAGATCATTCGAATCTGCCTGCAGCGATGTGCTAGGTACAGAAGCGAGGGCGCGGCGAAAGTAAGCAAGGACTCCCCTTGCTTACTTGCTTAATTAAATAGAAAAACTATGGTGCTAATACTAATAACAAACAACAAACCAACAGCAAACCAACCTATAATGTTGGTTATTTTTTTATTTTTAAAATTTCCCATTATTTCTTCACTGGCGCTTATACGCACAATAAAGAATAAAATAATAGGTGAAATAATACCATTAAAAACAGCTGAATAAATAAGGGTTTTTATGGGATCAAGCCCGACAAAATTTAAAATAATTCCTAAAATCATTGCTATTATTATTACTCCATAAAAAGAAGTAGCTTGTTTTAATTTTCTATATAATCCAGTCTTCCAATTAAATGTTTCAGACAATGCATAAGAAACTGATCCTGCGAGTATTGGAATTGCCAAAAGTCCCACACCTACAATTCCAATTGCAAATAGAATAAAAGCAAAATCACCTGCAAAAGGTTTCAATGCTAAAGCTGCATCAGCGGCTGTCCTTATGTTGGTAATACCATTTCCAAATAAAACCGCCGCGCTGGTGGCAATTATAAAAAACATAATTAGATTAGAAAAAAACATACCTGACCAGACATCTATTCTCATTTTATGAATATTTTTATCTGTATTAAGAGCGCGTCGCGTTTCTTCTGTTTTTTCCCCTTTTAATATTTGCTCTTCCACTTCTTGTGAAGTTTGCCAAAAAAATAAATATGGCGAAATAGTGGTACCAAATGCAGCGCAAATCAGAATAATTTCATCTTTTGAAAAAGAAATTGTTGGAATGATTAAATTTTTAAATACGTTTTCCCAATCAATGGTAACTGAAAATGCCGAAAACACATAAGCAAAAAGAACTAGAGCCAAATACTTCAAATATTTTGAATATTTCTTATAAGAAATAAAAATCTGAAGACCAAGACTTAACGCAGCAAAACCTATAACTAAAAAAGCGAATCCTGCGTTTGGAAAAATAAGTTGAGCGCCTTTTGCCATTGCTCCCAAATCTGCTCCAATATTGAATACGTTCGCAAAAAGAAGAAGCATAGCGCAAAAATATAAAACTTTCATTGAAAAATGTCTCTTAATGTTAGTGGCAAGTCCTACCCCTGTTGTAAGTCCAATACGAGCGCACATTTCTTGAATAACACCCATTAAAGGAAAAGAAAAAAGAGAAAGCCAAATTAAACTAAAACCACGCGATGCTCCCATTTGCGAATAGGTGGCAATACCCGATGGGTCATCATCAGCTGCGCCAGTCGTCAGTCCAGGACCTAAAGTTCTCCAATATTCTTTTGCTTCTTTTACCGGCTTTTTGTTTTCTATATCATTCTTTATTTCTTGCGATAACTCTACGCTTTTTTCTAATACTTCTGCCGGCGCGCTAAAGATTTTTTCCAAGATACTTTTTTTCATTTTTTAATTATGACATAAATGAGTTAATTTTTAAACTTCTGAACTTGCTCTGTTTAACCGATCCATAATAGCAACACCAATACCTTCTTCTTTAAAAGACTGACAAAGAATAATATCAACATTGTGTGTATCAAAGAATCGTAAAGCGCTGTAAAGCTTTTGAGATATTTCTTCTAAATTATTTTCATCACCCAAAACAAAAACATCCGGCAAATATTTTGAAAATAAATTTTCATTTTGCTCCGTTGTAATAATACCAATTTTAAAGTTTTTATTTTCTAAAATTTTTATCCGATTTTGTATTTCCTCTTTTTTAAAGATTTCTAATTTAACTTTAGGCGCATAATGTTTGTACTTTGTACCCGGGGAAAATTGTAAATCAGATTTTTCTTTAGCAAAAGAAACTGGTAATGGATATAAAACTTTTTCCAACATTTCTTTAGTGATTGCTCCAGGACGCAGTATTAAAACAGAATCATCATTTATTTTCACAACAGTTGATTCAACACCGATATCCGATTCTCCATCATCAATAATCATATCTACTCTGCCATTCAATTCATTATAAATATCTTCCCCTGTCGTTCCGCTGGGTCGACCTGATGTATTAGCCGAAGGAGCAGCTATGGGCACACCTGATAATTTAATAAGTTCATTCGCGAAAATATTCAACGACATACGCACAGCAATAGTGGAAAGTCCCCCGGAAACAATGTTAGAAATATTATCTTTTTTCTCAAAAATAATAGTAAGCGGTCCTGGCCAAAATGCATTTATTAGTTTTTGCTGATTTTCTGTTACAGAATCTGTTAAATCTACCAATTCTTTTTTATCACTAATGTGCACTATTAATGGGTTGTCGCTAGGTCTACCTTTAGCTAAAAATATTTTCCCCAATGCTTTTTCATCAAAAACATTTGCGCCTAGTCCATAAACGGTTTCCGTAGGAAAAACCACTAAACCACCATTTTTTATAACGGCTGCAGCTTTATTTAAAACTTTCTTACTGTTTTGACCTGTAATTTTAATAATTTTCGTTTGCATAAAATAAGTAAATTAAAATTGGGTGACTATCGGGGATCGAACCCGAGCTAAAAGCTCCACAAGCTTCTGTGCTACCGCTACACCATAGTCACCATACAGTGCTATTTATACCAAAAAAGGTAGATAAATACCACTTTTTATTTGTAATCTGGACTTTCCTCGTTTATACCAGACTTATAATTTGCCAATCTAGCAAAAGCATAAAGTGCGCTTGAAAGACGATTAAGATAAGCTTTAGTGGAAGCTTTTATTTCTATTTTACCTTCATCCGAGACTGCAACAACTCTTCTTTCTGCTCTACGAGAAATAGTTCGCGCTATATCAAAAATAGAAGCAAGTTCCGTCCCGCCGGAAATAAAAAAAGTTTTTATTGGCGGAAGTTCTTTTTCTATAGAATTAATTATTGCCTCTACTTCTTTTACTTTTTCTTCATCAATAGACATAGAAGCTCCAGCAAGTTCTGCTTGAATAATAAATAAATTTTTCTGAATATCATGCACTATTTGACTTACTTCAATTTTACCTAAAGAAAGTTTTTCCTTTTTAGCTTTCACTTTACAAAGACCTAGAAATGAATTTATCTCATCGAGTGACCCAAGTGCTTCAGCTATAATAGAGCTTTTTGAAATACGCTGATCACAACCAAAAGTTTTAGTTGTTCCATTGTCTCCTTTTCTTGTGTAAAGCATAAAATATTAATCTAACTTTTTTAAACCTTATATCTGGTGTCTCTATTGTACCAAGCTCGAACATTTTTTCAAAATCGTAATTACTAGTGTTCCCCGCGCGCTATTGAAATCTCAGCGAAGCTGAGATACAAAATTATTTATATTTCTCTAATTCTTTTGACCACTTTGAGTAATTTTCGCGAGCAAACTCTTTTCGTTCTTCTGTACTAATTCGGTTAAACATCCAGTCTAATTTTTCCTTAACTTTTTCATACCCTTCAATTGGGGCTTTTTTATTCACAAACATTTCAGCATTTGTTTCAAAAAAACTAATTGAGTCCGCGTCCATAAGAGCATTTTGTTCTTCATCTCCTCCAACTTCATGCTTGCTAATAAGATGAAAAGTTTTTTTGATAATTTCTTCTGAAATGTTTTCTTTTCGTAAAAAAACAGAAATTATTTCGGCTCCTTTTTCTTGATGATTTTTTAGAAAAATTGGATCAAGATAATTTTCTGGTACAATTTTGCCCTCCATACGAAACGCTCTTTCAATATCGTGAGAATATGCAGCGATTTTATGAGCTTCTGTAATTTGTGGAATAAGTTTTTCATACCAAAATACTGTACGCTCAAAATGAGGTTTTTGTTTTCCTTGGAATGATTGATCTACATCATTCAACTATTTTTTGATATAAATCCATAATCAGTTTTATATTTTATGTACTTCTAAAAAGTTTCCTTCAGAATCTTTAAACTCAAACCAATCATGGTAATCTACTTTCTTGTGAGATAAAATTTCAGCGAAAGCAGAAACTCTTTTTAGTTTTGACTCAACATCATCTGTTCCAAAAGCGGCGTAATAATTACTTCCAAAATCAGAGTCAGATATAGAATATCCGTCTGCCACAGGATTATATAAACCAATCTTTATATTTTGCAAATCAAATACAACCATCCTGTCACGCTCTACTTTCGTAGGTTCCATATTTAAAAAACGAGAGTAGAATTTTTTAGCTCTTTCAATGTCCTTAACTTTAATTATGATATATCTTAATTTCATAAATTATTTACTCGGTCGCTTAATTACAAAATCAATTTCAGGATTTTCAGATTTTAAATTTGCAATAACTTTTTCTACAACCGTATCAACTTCCATGTAATCTTTAATATCATCAGGATATTTTTCTTTGTAGATATCGGTCTGCATTCCGCCCGGAAATACACCGAGTATCTTAATATCTAAATCCTTAACTTCTTTGCGGATTGATTCCGTCAATCCTTTTATTGCAAATTTTGATGATGAATAGGCGGATATTTCTGGTT
>JBBUIR010000115.1:0-2779 GCA_038055245.1 Patescibacteria group bacterium
CTTAGATATTTCTTGCTTCGTGAGGTTTCTTCTTTTGAAGACAGTCCTTTTACAATAGAACGTTTTAGAGATGCGTATAATTCGGGCTTGGCAAATGGGTTGGGGAATTTAGTGTCAAGAATTATGACTATGGTTGAAAATTATGCCGTTCGTAGTGTTGTCGTGGGCTCGTTTCCGGTTGATAAGGATTTAGACGTTTTTGATATTAAAAAATATATGGATAAAATTTGGGTTAAAATTCAGGAATTAGATAAAGTAATACAAAAAAAAGAACCCTATAAACTTTACAAAACAAATAAAGATCAAGCAGTAAGTATTGTTGTTGATCTTTGTAATCAATTGGCATTTATTGCGTGGTCCTTGAAACCTGTTATGCCCGATACTTCAGAAAAAATTCTTTCTTGTCTAAGCGGACATAAAAAACCAGAAGCACCTCTGTTTTTACGTAAAGAATAAATTACACAGGGGAACCCTGTGTAATTTATATAATTTAGAAAATTATGATGAAAAAAATATTAAAAATAAAAAATAGAAAAGATTTAAAAATTAACTGACATAGTTGTACACAGGGTTCCCCTGTGTAATTTATGATATAGTATATCTATGGAAAGGAAAGTTTCATTTGTGCAGGGTGAATTTTATCATGTATATAATCGCGGAGTTGAAAAACGAACACTCTTTTTAGGTAATTATGATTATAATCGTTTTATTTTTTTACTACATGTTTTAAACACAAATGAAAATCTTAAAATAAGAGACTTGCTCAGAGAAAAATCTTTTGAGGAATTATTAAAGATAAAAAATGAGGATCCAATTGTAGCTATAGGTGCATATTGTTTAATGCCAAATCATTTCCATTTATTACTTACTCCTTTAGTCGATGGAGGTATTTCTAAATTTATGCTTAAATTACAAACTGCATATTCTATGTATTTTAATATTAAAAACAAAAGAAGCGGAGCATTCTTTCAGGGAGCATTTAAATCGCAACATCTTGATACAGATGAATACTTGAGATATATTTATTCGTATATACATTTAAATCCAGCAAAACTAAAGGATAAAAACTGGAGAGAAAGAGGACCTAAAGATTTTAATTCTTTAAAAGAATTTATTTTAAATTATAAATATTCAAGCATAAGGGAATATATTGAAGATGATTTTATTATTACAAACCCTATTCATTTTTCAGATTTTATAAAAGATTACAAATCTAAAAAAGAATATTTAGAAACAATGATAGACGATTGGTTAAATTATAAAAAAGAAGAAATTACACAGGGTTCCCCTGTGTTTGGGTAAAGAATAATATGATTCCAAAATACATTGATATTCATGCCCATGTAAACTTTAAAGCCTTCGAAGAAGACCACGATGCTGTAGTTCGCAGAGCTTTGGATAATGATACCTGGTTTTTTAACGTTGGAACCCAGGTTGATACTTCACGTGCTGCAATAAAAATGGCTAATAGATATCAAGAAGGCGTTTTTGCGGTTGTCGGGTTGCATCCGATACACACAGATGCTTCATATCACGATAAACAAGAACTAGGAGATGAAGGAAATGAATTCACTTCACGTGGAGAAGTTTTTAATAAAGAAATTTACAGAGAACTTTTAAAAGATCCGAAAGTTGTAGCAATAGGGGAATGTGGCCTTGATTATTATCATATAAAAGGGAAGTCGTTAAAAAAACAAAAAAAAGCATTTATTGAACAAATAGAACTGGCGAATGAAGTAGGAAAACCGTTGATGTTGCATATAAGAGATGCATATGCTGACGCGCTTCAAATCCTAAAAAAGTATGCAAAAGTAAAAGGTGTTGTTCATTTTTTTGTCGGCAATCTTGAAGAAGCGAAAAGTTTTCTTGATTTTGGGTTTATACTTTCTTTTACCGGTGTTTTAACTTTTACTCATGATTATGATGAAGTGGTAAAAAACACTCCTCTTAATATGATATTGACTGATACTGATTCTCCTTACGTGGCGCCAGTTCCATATCGTGGTAAACGTAATGAGCCTTCTTATGTGAACGAGATTGTAAAAAAAATAGCTTTGATAAAAAATTTGTCTGAAATAGAAGTTGCCAAAGCTATAATAGCAAATGCTAAACGAGTTTTTGGCATTTAATAGGATAGGGTTTACTTTTTAAAGGGTTTTTGTTAATATGAGATTTATGCAAGATGTGAAAAATAAAAATGATAATAGCTTATTTTTGAATGATACAGAAAGTGTAGATGGACGAATTTATGAACTCGGTTATCTTCTAACGCCTACTATCTCTGAAGAAAACTTGTCAGTTAATTATGGTAATTTGAAAGACCTTATTGTTAATTTTGGTGGAGAAATAATTTCTGATGAAATGCCTAAGATGATTTCTCTCGCTTATACGATGCTTAGTGTTACCCAAAATGTGCGAAATAAATTTGACACAGCGTATTTTGGCTGGGTTAAATTTGAAATAATTCCGGAAAAAATTTTAGAATTAAAGAAAAAACTTGATATTGATTCAAATTTTATTAGATTTTTGATATTAAAAACAGTAAGAGAAAACACGATTGCCGCTAAAAGATTTATACATAAAGATTCTAGAAGAAAAATATTTACTGCAAAAAAAGAAGGAGAAAATGAGATGCCTGTCCTTATTGATAAAGAAGAAATAGATAAAGAGATTGATGCAATGGTCGCAGTATAATTATTAATTTAACACAGGCGCTAGGCGCTAGGCATTAGCAAATTAAAAAAGCCTAAAGCCTAAAGCCTAAAGCCTAAAGCCTAAA
>JBBUIR010000115.1:2879-5001 GCA_038055245.1 Patescibacteria group bacterium
AAAGCCTAAAGCCTAAAGCCTAAAGCCTAAAGCCTAAAATGTATTTAAACAAAGCAATTGTAATAGGAAATCTTACTCGCGACCCGGAACTCCGTTCCCTCCCTTCAGGGATAAAAGTTTGTTCATTCTCTCTTGCCACCAATCGTGTTTGGAAAGATAAAAATGGCGCGCGTCAAGAATCTGCAGATTATCATAATGTTGTGGTTTTTGGACGCCAGGCAGAGACAGTCGCTCAATATATGAAGAAAGGAAGTTCTATATTAGTTGAAGGCAGAATGCAGACAAGAAGTTGGGAAGATAAAACAAGCGGAGAGAAAAAATATCGTACAGAAATAGTGGCAGATCGCACGCAATTTGGTCCTAAAAGTGGAAGCACAAACGCATCGGTACAAAGCGCAGGATCTGATAAAGCATTAAATGAAAAAGATTCCAAAGAAATTGACACCATAGAATATCCGGAAGAAGACATTAATCCTGAAGATATACCATTTTAATAATTTAACACAGGCGCTAGGCATTAGCAAATTCAAAAAGCTAGAGCCTAGGGCCTAAAGCCTAGAGCCTATCCATGAAACAAGATTATTTTTCAGCAAACAATATAAAATATATAGATTATAAGGATATTGAGATCTTAAAAAAGTTTTTGAATCCAAATGGCAAGATAATAAATCATAAACGCACTGGGGTGACGATGAAAAATCAACGCCAGCTTGCCAGCGCTATCAAAAACGCCCGATTTTTAGGTTTACTTCCATTTATTGCCAAATAGAAAAAAGCCATAAAAAAATCTATACATTTATTCTTATTTTGTGGTATAATAAGTCTGTTGTCTTTTTATTAATTAATTAAAAATCTATGAGAAATATTTTTAAAGTATTTATCGTTAGTATGTTTTTCGTCAGTGGTTTATTGTTAGCTATACCTGCTGCTCAGGCCTTTTATTTTGAATTGCCACAAATTTTTAAAAATACAATTCAATCACTGAATGCAAGCAAGGTGCAGATGAAAGCGCAAGCGCAAGATAGTATTCAAACACAGCCACCCATTGCTCCGTCATCGACAGATGGGACACAACCGCTTTTACAACCACAGCAACCACCGCAGATTCCTCCCAATTTAACACAACCGCCTCAAAATAATAATTCTCAACAAGGACCTGATAACGAACGCGCTTTAAAAGATATGAAACATGGCGCTCAGCAAATAACAGGGCAGTTAAAACAATTTGAAACCTTGGTGACGCGATTTGAGAAAAAAGGAGTAGCGATTTCTTCTGACGTCAAAACTAAAATTGAAGGATTAAAGACGATTACGCAGAAATTTTTATCCGCCACAACAGATGATGTGAAAAATTTGGATATGAACGAAATGGGACAGAGCATGCGCGATTTGGAAAATGAACGTCAAAATTTGGAGCAAATGGATAATATCACGCGCGAAATGCGTCGGATTGAAAAAAATGTTAATACATTTGAAAAACAAGTACAAAAATTAGCTAAGCAAAATGTGTCCGTACCAGTAGCTGTGAGCGAAAATTTAGGAAAAGTGAAAGCAATAATTGCGGATATTAAAGCTGGCAAAATGGAGAATGCCGGAGATATTTTTGATTTAATGCGCGATTTAAATGAGAACCGGGGCCAAATGGAAATGCTGGCTCGCTGGCCGCAAACAGTAAAAGAAATGGATCGTCAGGTGAAAAATTTAGAGCGTGAATTAAAACGTTCTAAATTGTCAGTAGACCGTTTAAATAAAAATGGGATTGATTTATCTTCGGTTTATTCGCAATTTGAATCCTCGGTTGCTAAAATAAAAGAAACGCGAGACGCGGCTAAAGTAAAAATACAAGAAAACGCCGAAGACGCATTTGATATGGTGCAAAATGATTTTTTTGGACAGATGGATGATGTAATGGAAAGTCAGAGAACAATAATGACTATGAGTAACTTTGGTCGGTTTCAGTCGGATTTTGCGCGTGAGACAAACAAAGATGCGCAACGAATTAAAACATTAAAGCGCCAAAAAACTGATACTGCGGAGCTAGAAGATTTATTAACCCAGGCAAAAACAAAAGGCGCGGAAGTAAAAGATTTATTCAAGGCCAATCCGTTGGATGTTGATGCTG
>JBBUIR010000116.1:0-6563 GCA_038055245.1 Patescibacteria group bacterium
TACCACAAATTAAAACAAATAATTTCAAATCTATTTTTGATTGGCAATATACAGATACAGAAATAATAGGATATGAAAGTTATCCGAGAATCCCATTTGAAATAGCAATATAAATATATGATTTCAATCATCGCGGCAATTGGTAAAAATAATGAGTTAGGTAAAGAAAACAAACTCCTTTGGAATTTGCCTGCTGATATGAAACATTTCAAAGAGATAACTTCAGGACATCCGGTAATAATGGGCAGAAAAACTTTCGAATCTATAGGCAAACCATTACCAAATAGAAAAAATATAGTTATCACTCGCGATAAAAACTATCTACGCTATAGCGTAGATGTTGTTCACTCGTTAGAAGAAGCAATTAAAATGTCAAGGTCGAACCTTGACATTGATGATGAAATTTTTATTATCGGCGGGACAGAAATATATAAACAAGCGATGGAATATGCTAACAAATTGTATATAACTCACATAAGTGCGGAAGACAAATATGCTGACGCTTTTTTCCCGGAAATTGTTTCAATCGTTTGGAATGAAATATTACACGAAGAGCACCAGCCAGATGAAAAAAATATTTTTCCATACACATTTTCAGTATATGAGAGATTCTAAGGATCTTCGGGGGTTTTGATTCTAACAAAAACATCTTTTCCATCAGGAGATTTTTCTTTTTTATATTTTCTATTTTTATTTATTTCAATCTTTCTAACCAATTCTTTTTCTAAATCATAATTAAAAATTTCACACATACCAAGTAAAAATATAGCTACATCAGCAAGTTCTTCTGCGACTCCATCTTGACCACGGTTATATTTTGAAAAAGCCTCAGAAAGTTCCTCGTGAGCGCGACAAAATTCAAGAGCAACATTGGTAGTATTAAAACCCTTTTCATTTTTATTTCGTAATATTTCTTTTTGCAATTCTTTTAGATCAACCATAAAAAAATTATTGATTTGAATATTTTTCAAATTCTTTATTTATAATTTCTAATTTCACTCCTGCTTTTTTAAAAATTTCTTTGCTTCTTTTAGAAGCATGATAATCATTCTGCGCAACTATTCTTTTTATCCCAGCAGATATAGCCATTTTGGCGCAAACGTGACAAAGCACCATTTTGCAATACATAGTTGACCCATCAAGCGCTATTCCAAAACACGCTGCTTGAGCAATAGCATTTTGTTCTGCGTGCGCGGTCCTAATACAGTGTTGCGACTCAGTGCCATCTTCATTAATAACTTTGTGTATTTCATGACCTACTTCGTCACAATGAGGAAATCCAGGAGGTGAGCCGACATAGCCAGTAGAAATAACTCTTTTATCTTTTACAATTACGCATCCGCTCCTTCCTCTGTCACAAGTGCCTCTGGAACCAACATAATCTGCCATACCTATAAAATATTCATCCCAAGAGGGTCTTTTGTATTTTTTAGTAACTTTTTTCATTTATCTAATATACTCTTAAAAAGAGGTAAATACAAATCTTCTTTTGGATCAATAAAAAGTTCTTTTTTATTGATTTTTTCGGTAAATTCAACAGTAGAATTTTTTATTAAGGCCAATGGTTGTTGTTCATCTCCCTCTCCCATTTCCAAGACAGCAGAAGTTGCCAGACTGTCTGCTATATCCGTACGTGAAAATTTTAAAGTTCTGCCAAAAATATCTTTTTTCCCTACATAATTTCTAATACCTTTAAATCCGGCATAACCCAAAGAGACACCGACAATACCTGCGCGTAATGGAAAAATTCTACTGTCAGTAATAAGCACGCCAAATTTTTTAATTTTAAATATTTTTCTTAATTTTTTTCTGATTAAATCCGCAGACTGAAAACTGTCTTTGGGCAAAAGTATAAGTTTACCTTTGGCATTTGATTCATCAATACCCGCGGAAGACATAACCATCCCGTCTTTTATGGTAAGCCAAGTGAGTTTGGTTTTAATCGCAAAATCACTTTCTTGTTTTATTAGTTTAACTTTCTGAGATTGATTTTTATATTCCACTGTTCGCCCCTCAGCAAGTGCGACAATTTTAGAAGTAATGACCAAAATGGATTTTTCTGGAATTTTTCTTACATACTTAAAAATAAACTGAAGTAAATCCTCTTTCTCTTTAAAAATACGAGTTTTAATGGGTTTAATTTGCATTTTTATATTTTAATAGAATAGTTCCTTTTTTATTAAGTCTTTTTACAGATTGCAGAAAAAATTTATATTTTCGAAATTTATTTCCAGAAAACATTGGAACACCAGTTGTAAAAACACATGGTTCAATCGTGACAAAAAGCTCATTTAACATCTTATGCTCCAGAAAAAAATTATAGACTTTTGGTCCGCCCAAGATAGCTATCTTTTTATAATTTTTACTATCAATAAATTTTTTAAAATTATATTTTTTAGGATTAAAGAAAAATACTGAGTCCAATAGTTTCGGCTTATTCATTTTTGAAGTAAATACAATTGTGTTTCTTCTTTTGAGCTGTATTTTCGCCATCCTGTAGGTATTATGCCCTACTACTACAACATCAAATTTTTTGAGTGACTGTTGAAAAAAATTCCAATCTTCTTTACTGGTCCAGTCTATTTTAGACCGGCTACTTTTTGATATGCGTCCATCAATACTTCCCGCGACATAAGCGATGTAACTGACTTCATGAGATAACTTACGTTTTCTGTTCATAGCGAAGTGCGCCTAAAAGATACTTCTGGTCAATGATAAAACCAAGATTCAAAATATGCTTCTTTTCCAAAAAGGCCAAAAGGTTGTTGACTAGGACAAAAGAGACGGTAATACCAAGCGCGAAAAATATGCGTTCTAGAGCCACAACTGGTATAAGCGAAATCCAAATCGGCGCTGGCAATGCGAAAAACCAAATCCATAAAGCGCCACCAACTGCGTGAGCAGTAAAGGTTGCGCCCAGCGCCCGCGCCAAAAGAAATCTGTCGCGAAAAAAATAAGCGATAATCGGAATGGTCCAGAAAAGCGCAAAATACCAAACGGTCTGGCCGATAGGATGAATAATAAAAGCGATAATCGCCAGCACGGGAATAATCAAATTAAATTTTCCTTTTTGAGCAAAATAGAGCACCGCAAAAAGCATCGGCAGAAAGCGGATAATTGTCCCGGCGTCTTCTATCACTGCTCCATGTGCTAAGAAATTAACGAATTGCATTAAAAACACTGCCATTACGCCGGGCAGGCTGCCGATAAAAGTTCCCGCCACTGGCGCGAAAGCGTCGTACACCATAAACTTTGCTTTTGATCCTTCTAATTGAGCCACCGGAATTTGTAAAGCAATAAATCCCAAAACCACAAAAATAATAATAAAGAGGACGTTCCTTTTTGAAAAATATCGTTGAATATTTAACATATCAATATTTTAGCACAATTGCCCGTTTAATCCACCACCTCTATACCCATACTTCGAGCAGAACCGGCGATAATATTTATTGCTCCTTCTTTATCTTTCGCATTCAAATCTTTTATTTTCTTTTGAGCAATTTCCCAAGCTTGAGCTTTTGTAATTTTTCCAACCTTTTCGGTGGCATTTTTACCAGAGCCTTTTTCCACTCCGGCTGCTTTTAAAATGAGCCCCGTAACTGGAGGAGTCTTTATAACGAAATCATAACTTCGATCTTCGTAAACTGTAATATTCACAGAAACCTTATCTCCAGCCATTTTAGCGGTTGCAGCATTAAACTTAGTTACGAAATCTCCAATGTTTATACCAGCCTGACCAAGCGCAGGTCCTAATGGCGGCGCAGGTGTGGCTTTTGCGGCTTGTATTTGTAATTTTATTTTTTTTGTTATTTTCTTTGCCATAATTTTATTTATTCTTTACTTTATAACTTTATAAACCTTATGAACTTTATACATAATCTATGTTTTCTTAACTTGCAAGAAATCAAGTTCTACCGGGGTTTCGCGACCAAACATTGAAACAAGCACTTTTATTTTCCCGCGTTCATTATCGACATAATTTACTTTGCCTTCAAGATCTTTAAACGGACCATCCACTATCAAAACTGTTTCATCGATTGCAATATCAATATTATGTTTAGTCATACCTGTATTCATCTTTTTAAACAAATATTCCACTTCTTCGCTTTTAAGAGGAACAGGATTTACCCCGGCGCCGACGAAACCTGTAACGCGCGGAGTATTGCGAACAACATACCAAGAATCATCCGTAACAATCATATCAACGAGCACATAACCCGGATAAATTTTCTCTTCCACTTCCACGCGTTTGCCTGCTTTTATCTTTATTTTTTTTTCAATCGGCACAATAACATTAAAAATTTTGTCATCCATGCCCAAAGAATCAATACGCTGTTTTAAATTGCGAAGAACAACATTTTCATATCCGGCATAAGTATGAATAGCATACCAATTTCTAGTACCCTGTGTTTCTTGTTTTGACATAACTTTAAAAAGAAATTAATTTCTGCAACCCTTGTAAGAAAATAAAGTCAAAAATACCCAAAAGATAAGCTATCAAAACAGACAACACAACCACAATTATGGTATAAAAGATAGTTTGACTTCTGTTGGGCCAAATTACATGTTTCAATTCTACTTTTGTTTCTTTTAAATACTCGCTGATTTTTGACATTTTATGTTTTTGGGACCTGATTCTTTTAAAAAAGCCCTCTCTCAAGGGCTTTTTTGATAGTACTCTTTTATTCAAAAATAGTCAAATAACTATACAATAACGATGAATTTAATACCTCTTATTTTATTTCATATGTAATTGTGACATCTGAAGTTATTGTATTTTCTCCTTTTGGAACTTGAGCAGAAGTAGAACCACCAGTAGCGCTATTCATCATCATCGTCTTAGTATATATTGGCACGGGATAATTGCCAGATTCGTTAAAAGAAGTAATCTTTCCTAGGCGGATACCTAAATCTTTTGCTAAAACTTTTGCTTTCTCTTTAGCATCGTCAATCGCTTTTTTTCTAGCTTCTGCTTTCAATCCATCTTGGTTGTCTATGGCAAAATTTGGACCGCTTAAATCAGAAACACCTAAACTTCCAAGTCCTTGCATAATTTTTCCTACATCATCAGTATTTCTAACCTTTATAGTAATACTCTCAGATGCGGTATAACCAACAATCGCATTTCTACCTGTATTAGGTGGACAACCATATTGTAGAGTACACGGCATCATTATTTGTTTATCATCATATCTATATTCATACTTCGGACTAAAAGAGGCATTTGTAGTTTTAATATCTTTTTCAAGAACATTATTTTCTTTCAAAAAATATAAGGATTTCTTTTCAATTTGAGCTACGAGTGTCTGCGCTTCTTTTACTGTTTTTGATTCTTTACTGATAGTGAAATAAACATTCGCGATATCGGGAATAGCAGCGACTTCTCCATGTCCAGAAAAAGATATTATATTTTCTTGTTTATTTTCGTTTCCCTTATCAACTAAAAAATTAACCGCAACGGCAACTAAAAAAGCAATCAAGGTAATTTTTATAGCACGATATAATTTTATTTTTTGTTCCGGTGATATATTCATAAAAATTTATTTATTTTTTAAAAACTTGTCCCGTCAACAACGTAGATTAAATACTAACCTTATAACACATCAATTATACACCAGAGTTTTCTTAAATCAAATTAACTTCTTTCTCAAGCGTTAAACCGAATTTAGAAAAAACCGAAGCAATTATTTGTTCAGATAAATTTTTTACTTCTTCTCCAGTAGCTCCACCATAATTTACAAGAACCAACGCTTGTCTTTCATGGACACCGACATTGCCTATTCTTTTTCCTTTCCATCCACATTTTTCAATAAGCCAGCCAGCCGGAATTTTAATATTTTCTTCCCTGCCCGACACAGCAGAAGCGTCGGCGGGTTCTTTAAAATAAGGCATATCGGGATAGGTTAAAAGAAAATTTTCCATTTTTCCTTTTGTCACAAAAACATTTTTAAAAAAACTTCCAGCATTACATATTAATACTGGGTCAGGTAATTTACTCTTACGTATAGACGCAACAGCATCACTTATATCTTTTGAATTTTTAATTTCAACTTTATTTTCTTCCAAATATTCTTGTAAAAGAATATAATTTATATTCTTTTTCTCTGCTTTGCTTAATTTCAAAGTTACAGCTGAAATAAAATACTTACCTTTTAATTTATTTTTAAAGATACTATCGCGATAACCAAATTCACATTCTTCTCTTTTAAAAACTTCTTTTTCTCCAGTTTCTATTTCATATGCTTCGACATTTTCCAAAATATCCTTAAATTCTACTCCATATGCTCCAATATTTTGCATAGGCGCAGCGCCGACAGTGCCCGGTATAAGTGATAAATTTTCAATACCCCAATAATTTTTATTTACTGCAAATATAACCAAGTTATGCCATATTTCTCCACCCATAGATTTTATAAAAACATTCTCAGAATCTTCTCTTAATATCTCAATTCCTTTTAATTTATTTAAAACAACGATGCCATCAAAATTTTTCGTAAATAAAATATTACTTCCTCCGCCTAAAAATAATTTCTGATTATTTTTAAATTCTGAAGATAAAAAAA
>JBBUIR010000117.1:0-1044 GCA_038055245.1 Patescibacteria group bacterium
CATAGTTTAATATTTAAGTTAATTTTTTTAATTTAATTGCTTCAAATAATTTGATGATGTCATTAGGAATGCCGTTTTTATCAGATATATATTCTGTCATATCTTGCGCACAATCTTTTTTTGATGGTAAATTAATTTTTTTGTTGTTATCCTTATTTACTTTATCTCTTAAGAGTTTCTCAAATTTTGCATCTGAATTTTTAGCTAAATTAGCTCTTAAATCAAGCATATCTTGGTTGTTAAGAGTTACTCCACATTTTTCTTTAACCAGCTTTATCCAATATTTATCATCAATGCTATCTTCTATGTCATATTTTCCTACCAAGTAAATGTTAACTCCAGAGGCATTTATATCTCTATCTAATACATAATAAACACAATCATTTGGATCTTTAAAATCCTTCATCATTTGTTCAAACAATTTTTTATTTTCTTTCCACCTATTTCCTCCACCCAATCCAATAAACTGAATTGAATCATCTTGAATTGTTTTTCCAAAGAAAAGTTTGTAAAAATGCGGAATTAGTATTGCATCAGAATCCCCCTCACCGGCAATAAACATGTCATAAAATAAAAAGTCACTATTTTTTATTCCTAGGCTTTCATGAATATCTGATATTGAGGAACATTTTGTAACAGCAGTGTATTTGTTTGTTAAATGAACCTTTTGAATAGTCTTAAGCTGTGATTTATCGACGAATACTGTTGAATGCGTACTTATAAATGTTTGGAAAACACCACCAGAAAGTTGTTTAATCGTTTCATAAAAATCTCGTTTCTCCGGAGGATATAAATGCACTTCTGGTTCGTCAAAGCCCCATAAAAAGTTTTTTATTTTTATTGTGTCATCAATATTCTTCAAAGCCCCTAATCTCATAAATGCAAAACCTATTTGTTTTTTAACACCGTCCCCTTGTGACTCTAATCTTACACTACCATCTGAAGTTCCCTTTTCAACTGAAATTTCCGAGATTGTTCCACCCGATTTAAAAAATACTTTTGCTTTAATTGCTGTAATAGTTGGTAGACTGGAAAGTATTTTAC
>JBBUIR010000118.1:0-14409 GCA_038055245.1 Patescibacteria group bacterium
TGAAAAAAATACTGGAAAAATTTGTACTATTTTTACATAAAAAGTACAGTATAACGCCTGATGTTTTAAGTTATATAAGAATATTTTCAGCCCCGTGGTTTGCTTTGCTTGTTTCTAAAATTCTTTCAAGTAAAAGTTTAACTCTTACTTTAATTACTATCATTCTTTACACTCTAATAGTTGCAACTGACCTTCTTGATGGAATTCTGGCCCGCGCTATATCAAAAACGGAAAATTATGATCATTTGTACGGAAGTATGCTTGACCGTATTGCCGATAAAATATTAATCATCTTTATGCTTATTCCGTTCGGACTGAATCTTTTTACATTTTTAATTATCTCGGCAGAATCAATACTGGCCTTTCAAGTTTTATATTCTCCTAGCCATAAAAAACAGGCAACTCGCGCGGGAAAAATAAAAATGGTTTTGCAAGCATTTTTGATACCGATTTTGATATTAAAAGTAGTAACAAATTTTATTCCAGAAATGGTTATTTTTATATATATGATAATTACAATAATTCTTACTTACATTTCAGTTTATTCACATTATTTTTACTTTAAAAATGATTGATCTCATAGCGTTTTATTTATCAAGTATTTTAGGATTGTGTAAAAAAACCAAATTCCCAGGGACTATAGCAAGTTTTGCAGCTTTATTTTTTTCTTTCTTAGCATATTATTTTTTTAATAAAACAGTTTATATTTTTCTTTTTTTTATTTTTTTAGCTTTTGGATTTTGGGCAATCCAGAAAATTCATAAAAAAAATGGTATAGGAGACTATCAATGGATCGGTATAGATGAATTTGCAGGAATGTGGTTAGCTAACTTTTTCTTATTTGAATTTAATTTCAATTTAATTCAAATAATTATTTTTTCTCTAATATCTTTTATAATTTTTCGTATGATTGATATTATTAAATTTATTCCACCTTTATATATTATAAATCAAAATGAAAAACAAGATGCTACAGCTGTATTATTAGATGATATTATAGCCGGTTTTTATACTTATTTTATTATGTTAATTATTCTTGGATTTTATAATTTAAATTTTCTATATTCTTCTTTTTTAATTCTCCTTCCTCCTATGATTGCAAATATGACACCTGTTTTATTAAAAACAAAATATTGGAATACTCCTATAGATGAGAAAACATTTGGGAAAAATAAAACTTGGCGCGGTTTTTTGGGAGCTATTATTACTGGAACTTTATCTTATCTTATACTTGTAAAACTTAACATAATAATTTTTCCTGTTGATTCAAATTTAATTATTTTTATCGGTTTCTTGTTTAGTTTCGGGACAATCGGTGGTGATTTAGTCAAATCATTTTTAAAAAGAAAAATAGGTATAAAAGAAGGAGAAAGTTGGATGCCATGGGATCAAATAGATTATATTTTAGGAATGATAATTTTAACTTATTTTATTTATCAATACGCTTTCAATCAAATTATATTCCTGCTTGTTTTAGGCGGAACAATAAGCGCGCTAGTTCATAGATTCGGCTATATAATAAAAATGAATAGCGCTAAGCAGTAAGTTTATTGAAAAACCTCACAATATATTCAAAAGCAAAAGATAAAAAATCTAAAAAGTGATCAAATAAATGAGTATCTCTCATTTTTGGTGAATATGGTATGGAATATTTTTTCCAATTCTCTACAACTTGATAAAGTTCTTCGATTAAATTTAAATCAGTAAAAAAAACACCCGATTCCATATTCAAATCAAAAGATAAAATATCAATATTTTGTGACCCCAATATACCCTCTTGCCCATCAACAAGCATTATTTTACTGTGATTCATTTCTTTAGTTAAAAAAAATTTAATGCCATATTTATTAAGCTTATGCATATAAAAATAATTAGGTATGTTGGCTATTTTAGGATGAGCCGTAATACGTGGCATAATTATTTCCACTTTTACTCCCCTTTCTGATGCTTTTTTTAAAGCCTTAATAAGCCAATGATTAGGCATAAAATAAGGAGTAGTAATCAATATCTTCTCGCGAGCATTGTCTATTTTGTCGTGATAATACTTATTGAGTCTAAAAGAGTCCCTAAGGGGAAAATGTTCAAAGAACCAGATTTTTCCTTTTTGAATACGCAAAACTTTATCATATTTTAAAACAAATTTATCTTTTCCACCACAATTTTTATATACACGAGCAAATGATCTTATTATATATTTTATCACTTTACCTTCAATTTTTATCTGAAGGTCATCCCATTTTTTATAAAATTTAGTTATATTGATTCCACCAATATAAGCTATCCGCTCATCTATAATAAGTATTTTACGGTGAGTATGACGAAAAAGCGTTTTAAAAATAAATATTTCTACTCCTGCATTTTTTAATTTTTTCAGAGAATCGATTGTAAATTCAGAACTACCTAAAGAATCAATAATTATTTTAATCGAAACACCCAAAGAAGCTTTTTGTCCAAGAACTTCAATAAAATCATGACTATCAGATGTGTTATCCACAAAAGTATACATCTCAAATAAAATTGAATTCTTAGCATGACTGATAGCATAAAGCATTGCATCCCAACCTTTTTCGGTCTTTGTATATATTTTATAACGCATAACCTTTATTATACATCAAAAAAAAGTTAAAAAGAACCAAAAATTTGCATTATTAAAAAAATAAGATAGAATAGTTTTATCTGAATATGGGCCCGTAGCTCATCTGGTAGAGCGCCTCATTTGCAATGAGGAGGCGAGGAGTTCGAGTCTCCTCGGGTCCACAAGTTCAAAAAATTGAGGCTTCTGAGCTTCAATTTTTTGATTTAGCTCGTAAATATAACCTAGTTTAGAGGTTCGAAATTTTATTTTCGTGTCATATACAACTCCCTCTTGGAATACAAGTTTTTGGAACCTAGGCTTTAATTCCGGTGATAAATCAAACCAAATACGACTTAAGTTAGAAATAAACTTAGTTGCATAGGTTACGGTAGCTTCAATATCAAATTGCTCAATTTTAGTTTCATTAAGTGATATTGTCGTAGCCATTATTTTACTTTCAACCTCAGCAAGGCGGTCAGTGAATTGGACTTTATCATATTCGCCATCCTCTCTCATCTCATATACTCTCTTTTTCTTTGCTTCAAGTTCAGCCATCTCTTTTTTATACTGCTGGTGTTTTAGGTCAAAAGCTTTACCTTTTTTGGTCCAGTGATCTATAACCATTCTGTTGAATAATTCTAGTGTTTTATGTTTTGGAGTAATAGATTGCAAATATTCAATAAAGTCGTCTTCAACTGTTTTTTTAACAAAGACTTTACCCCTGCGTAAGCATTTAACGTTAAAACAATGATAGTAGGGATAAATGCCCCCATGACCATGTGAGCAGCTTGCAGTAAGCTTATAACCGCATTCAGTGCAGTATAGAGTTCCCTTGAGTGGGAATAAGGCATTATGACTGCCATATTTTTGTATCTTTTTGTTTTTACCATTTTTTATCATAGTAATTGCAAAAAGTTCTTCTTTGGAAATCATGGCTTCGTGTTTACCTTCATAGTACTGCTCACCGTTAGCCGGGTAAAATGGATTATCTAAGATACCGGCATAGAAACGAAGATGCCTACTCAGAATTCTATCAACAAATTTCAAATTAACTTTTCCTCCCTTAGTAGTTTTAATTTCATAGCGATTTAGCGCATCAGCAAACTGAGTAAGTGTATATTGTCCGGTAGCCAGTTCTTTTAGTGCGCGTTTAAGTATAGGAAAATTAACAGGATCAATAGGGTCTGGTCTTTCTTTTTTCTTGTTTTGTTTTTTATTGTGTTCCGACAGATATCCTATTGGCGGATGCCAAGGAGAAATACCTTGTTTCAATCGTCCTAACATACCACCGCTACAACGGACTCTTCTAATGTCATTATCGAATTCAGCAATTACGGCCATCATGCCCTCAAGAAGTTTTCCAGTCGGATCATCACCAATTTGTTCGGTGACAGAATGAAGTTTTGTACCAGATTTCAATAACAAACTTTTGACCGCATAGTGATCAACCATTGATCTAGCGAATCTATCTAATTTCCAAACGATAAAAGCATCGACTTTATTTTTTCTACAATATTCTATTGCGCTAGTGAATTTTTGGCGGTCCGTACTTTTTGCAGATTCACCCTCTTCCCGGAAGATTTCAAGTGCTTTTATACCCTTATCCTCGCAATATTTCTGACACGCAGTTAGTTGCTCATCCAAGGAAGTGCCCTTAATTTGCTCATCGGAACTCACCCTTATATAGATTATTCCGGTGATTCCTTTGTTCTTCTCAATATCATTTTTCATATCATTTTTATACTTAACTCTAATTATATATTCTATTAATTTTTTAGCCATATTGCTTTTTCTGCCACAAATGTCTTGAATATGTTATTACCAGATTTCTTCTTCAAGGTACTGAAAATCCTCAAGATGGTCTTCGTTGCTAAAATACCAATCAATACCATGTTGAGCGGTATGTTCCATCCACCAGGTATGTTTACTGTATCTGTCTATGCCTTCTAAAAGTTGTTCTTTTGTATAATTTTTTAAAGCCAGCTTTATAAGACCAGTTGTTGTAGCTGTCATTTGGGGTGGATAGGATTTTGAAACCTTATATCTATAAACCATTATTATTTCTTTTATGTCTTTTTCTAGCTTGTCTTTGACACCAAGTTCAGCTTTTGATAATGGTATTGATTTGATAAATAACCCGTCAGGGTTAATATAAAGTTGACTATCTTTACTTTGATTCTCTTTAATATGACTCTCTTTATTATTCGTGCCAAACGGCGCATCCGCCACGTCTGTATCTGCGCTTATTAATGCGTTCGTTAGCGCATCACGTAGCACACTATGATCTAAGAAATAATACTTATTTGATTTATTTAATCCTCTCCTTTGAGTTTCAATCAAGCCAAAATCCTTAAGTTCTTTAATATAACTATCCACAGCTCTTCTTTTTACACCAATTTCTTCAGCCAATGTTTTGATTCTAGGCAAGCAAAGTCCATTTGCGCCTGCATATCTGGCAAGTCTGCCATAACAGATTTTTGCGCCATGAGATAATTTGCTAATTGGTACTTTTGTTATTCCTTCTGGTATATGTATTCCATTAAACTTCTTATATGGATTAATTCTTATCATTGCTTTTTTGCTCTTCCAGCCACTTATCGAACATAAGTTCGACAAGTAGCTGAAGTGAGTTTATGGTTTCCTGTATATCCTGTTCATTCATTTGTTCATCTTGCAAGATCAATCTAGCCTCTTCTACTGAGATCATTGGTTTTAGCTACTAAATTTTTTCCTGCTTTCTTTGTGGAAATATTTCCTTTTTTTATGAGTGAATCTTCTCCGCCATTAGGATCTAGCATTTTGTTGGTGTATTTCAATAAACCCATCACTTCTGGCTGTTCACCAAATATTGCATATCTAGTAGCCGGGGACAATTCTTTTGTTTCAGGATCTATGGATATGAAGTGGCTAATACATACTGGATTCTCACCTTGAGTCATACATTCATTCTTCCATTTATCGATTGCCGTTATGACATTCTCAAGTAATGTATCTATTTTATTCCCATTAGATTTACTGGGTTTTTCTATCATTATTTTTGCCATTGCTTGAATCCTTCTTTCGTGATCAGATTTACTCTCTCCAGTTCTTCTGTCTGAAACTATTAGCATTTTTTCTTTGTTATTTTTTAATACAACTATTCTTTCTATTCTTTTGTTTAATTTTTTCATGTTCTTTTATTATTTTTTAATGATAATTGTTGCCTTAATGGGGCTTACTTCATTTTATTGAGGCAAGCCCTAGAGATTGATTTACAACCCTTACAAATTAAGGCTAATCTGTAAGTATCTTTTCAATAAAGGCATCTCAGGACTTATATCGATTTCGTTTCAAGCTCATTTGCAGTATAACTTTCATCTGTATTCTTAAATGTTCCTTTTTCTATTTCTTCATTTATTGCTAACTGCTTTTTCTGAAATGCTTGATAGGGTCCTTTTAAGCAGACTTTTGACCCAGGTCGCCAGATTACCTCATCCTTATAGTTAGGATTAGGGTCGTCTTGGCAGATGGGAGCATTACAAACTAAATAATGCGCATCGCTCATAGATGTTTAATTCTTAATAATTTATTTTGTTTTCAATGAACTTAATTACACTAGAGAATTTCTACCAAACAGATCTTGTATCGATCTAAACTAGAAACTATTAAGGAGAAATAAAAAAATCTAAGCGCAGCTGCTTAAATTTCTTCTGAGATTGCTATTTATACTGTTTCTGAGGTTATTCTGCTCTGATCTGACTGATTCTGATGTTTTGGTGCCCTTGAATACGTTTAATACTTTTAAAACGTTTTGGCACACCTAATTACTTCCCTAGTATACTCTTTTCAATCTACTTGTCAAGCTAAAAAAATAATTAAATCCATTTTAAAACGTAAAACTCTGAGCGCATAGAGCAACTTTTTCCGAATTATAGGCAAAATCCTATCTTAAATGGTGCCACACCATTCTTTCTTATGTGGTATTAAATAAAATAAGATAATGGATATCCAGTCCTGCCGCAGGACTGGTTCAGAACAAATTTCGGAATTCTCGGAAAAACATTCTCACCATCAATAACCCTATAATATAAAAATAATCAATAAATATAAGGCCAAGGTTAATGCTTAGGCAAAAATCAAATTCCTCTATATAGAATAGAGATAAATCGTTCTAAAACAGGTATTGTATCTTCTACCCAACTAGGTAAGCTGGATGATGTATATAGAAATCACGAGTTAATATCAAACCCGGCGGCCGAGGTTGTTCAACAAATTCATTCTTTAACTAAGCTGAGTAGACACTAAACATCTGTATTATGATTATAATCATGAGAAGTGAAGAAATAAAAATTAGAACGAATGGTAACCCACCAGAAATACTATTTGGAATTAAGCCCAAAATTTTTCTTTTATCGTTTGTAGGAATTTTTCTTAAAGATTGAATACTGAAATATATAGAACACAAAAGAGAGAACACAACTATGAATATATCTAAACTTATTATTTTTTCAAATGCTGGGGATAATCCTGAAAACAAAAATTTAGATTTGATGTTTAATGGTAATAGCATAAGAAGCTCATGTATTTTATATAATAAATCCCCAAAAAGCACTGCATTTGCCACCAAGAAGAATACTACCGAGTATATTAATTCCTTTTTCCGCTTATTTTCCATATTTTTGTTCTTATTTATTAATATCAATTAGGAAGATTATTATTGTGTTCTTCTATTGTTTCTTTTATAGTATCTTCAATTAATTTCATTTTTACAGGATCAGCTGTGCCACTTTTAGCTTCATCATATTTCCTTAGTGTTTCAACACAATTATTATCCACCCAAAAATCACGTCTTGCTTCCGACCACGCTACTAGAGAAGCACCCGGATTCTTATCATAAAACTCATTGGTCCATTTGTCTATTGCGGCCAATCTCTCTATATCACCAGCATCAGTTTCTGCGTAATCTTCGGGGCATTTAGCGCGAGCAGAACCTATTTCCGGCACGGAAGTCTTATAGAAATAAAAAATAGCAACAAAAGCTAAAAAGAATATTAGAATATAATATATGTTTTTTTTCATAAAAAAGAATACTGGCAACCACAAGCACCGCATTTACAAACAATCCAATGGCAGACATGGCATTCAGTGCGGGTAGAATTATCCAAGGATTCTTTGCAATTATAACAGTTTGCAACACGAAACAGTCCTTTTGTTTCTTTACCTTTTTCTATCTTCTGTATTTCTGTTTCTATCAACTTATTCAATGTCTTTCCTGCTTCACATTTCCACCTTAATTCATTTAATAAAGATTTTTTCCAATTTTCGTCAAATAACTCTGAATCAAATAGGAGTTTGGCTTTTTCTATTTCCTGAACTAAAACTAAGTCATTAATTTTATCTTTAAAAATTTTACGACAATGTAAATCACCATCATATTCAGTCATTTTCTCACATTTTGAACAAATTTTCTGCATATTATTTTCTATCCATAATATGGAAATGGTGTTTTCAGTATTGTACTTGAGAATAATGCGAATGCTTTTGTTGAATAGTTTTTTTTAAATAATTCTTTATAATTACTTTGTGGATCGATTAGATAAGCATTCCATGTTCCATCTGGATTTCGTTCTCCTACTACCCAGAATTCCGTGTTAGGTATTTTAATCTTTATTGATTTATTATCTGTTATGTTTATTTCACTTCCGATTGGAATTGCTACTTTCATATATTTTCTTAATTCCCTACAAGGTTTGCTCGAATAACTGATAATATCTGTTCCGGCACAATAAATAAATTACCGATATTTCTATACAAGAAAGATATGCTACCAGTACCAATATTTTCTATCTTTTGTTTCGGGGTTATGATTTCATTGCCAGGGACATATTCAAATCCTATCAATTTATATTTTGACAAGCTTTTCCAATAAATATTGTAATTTATTTTAACTTCCCTCACTTTATCTGACTCGTTAGGATTATCTAAACTCAGAAGATCTAAGGGATTGTAGATAAGCCAAGAAATTGTGATCAATTGACCAGACTTTGTTTTATACTCACTGAGTGCAAAAGTACAAAAGATGCCAACTTCTTCATACAGAGTACTTTTTCTCGTTATATAGTCCGTTCTTGTATCATTTAGTACCTTTTTTTCTTCTATTCCCGGTAATGTTTTGGCTATAGTGCAAAAGGTATTAAAATTTTCTACTGTTGGATTAGCTAGAAATGTATCTATCGCCACAACTGATGGAGAAACAACGGGAGGCGTGATTATTTCTGGCGCAGGAATAGGTGTAAGAGGTACTGTGCATGGTCCCACAGTTGAACATGGTCCCACCATAACTCCAGGACTTGCTCTACCGCCATTAGAAATGATTAGAGGTGCAACAGTAGCTGGAGTTGCTTGTTTTGGCGTCGGTTTAATATCTTTTTTTTCTTTTTTTGGTGCTATTTTTTCTTTCTTAATTTGTTTATTTACGACAGGAGTAGGAGTTGGAACAGAAACTTGAACTACTGGAGGTTGGACAGGTTGTTTCTTAAACCACGAAAAAGGATTGTACCAGGAAGCAAAGGCTAAATTTGGAATTAAAAGAGAAAATAAAAATACTACAATTATTTTATTCTTCATGGATTTTTCTTTTGTTTCCAGTTGATAAATTCCATGAGTAGGCAACAAAAAGCCCGCTACCAGGAAGAGCCGAAGCTCTTTATAGAAGTTTCCCTCTATAACGCAGTGAACGCCCTGATAACGGGTTTTTTATGTTCACTGCGATTTTTCACCATGCCATTTCTGGTTTAGGCTACTTACTTATTAAGTTATATTAATAGTATTGCACTCATATTTGAATTGCGCAACTGGCTAATTTCCATAAAAAATTATGAAATTTTTTTGAGGCTTTTAATTCTAAATTGGCAATTTTTCCCAAAACCATAAACGGGTACGTTTCCTATACTCCACCACTACCTCTCAGTACCTAAATGAAACAACCCCGCCCTCACTATTTAGATATATGTAATGGCGCCACCAAAACTATTCTTTGTGAAGCAAATTATAAATAACAAAAATGCTCCACAACATGTTGGTCGTCATGAATTATTAATTAATTATTTAACGTTATGAAGTCAATTAAAGAAATACTTCAAGGGCCAGAGATATCAAACTACTCCGGCAGTGAAAAGACACGCTCTATTGTTGAAGCTGAGATCGTCAAGCGATGGGGACAAAGTGAGCTAAAGAATTACGATCCCCTGAGATCGGTTTTAAGTTTTAAAAATTGGATCCAACTTGGTATGGTCCCGAAGAAAAATGAACACGCTATTCGTTCATTTATCGTTACGGAAATGCGAGATAAGAAAGATCCAACGAAGGTTGTTAAACGCATTAAAAGCATATACCTGTTCTACTACAAGCAGGTCACTGAATTGGTCAAGAAATAATATGCAGAAAACAATGACTGTAGGTTACCAAAACAGAACCTCAAGAGGTTACGGTGGCAGTGGAGTTGGTTCTCTCTCAAGAGACTTGCCATCGGTCCCCAAAATAATACTCGCTAATAAACTTCTTTTAGAAAATGGTTTTTCTATTGGAAGTAAGGCAAGTGTTTATTATTCTCCCGGAGAAATTATTATCAAAGCATTAACTTAAACATTATGCAAAATGTAAATTATAAACCAAGTATTCCGTCTCCATTTCAAGCGAGACCAAAGCTAGATCCAGTCAAACAAGCCATAGAGCAAAGTACTGGCAAATTTAGTCTTGAAGTCTCAATCGAAGAAGACAAAGAAACCGCCATTCAGCTTAAGGACCTACCTGGTCCTATTATTGCTTACAAAACCACCATCTCACGAGGATCACAAATCCTTGGTATTGGTCGAGGTGGCAATATATTAAGTAAACATAACAAGTGGATCGATCGTTCTATCCGCTATACGGTCAATGCTTCAATAATTGACTCAATTATTCAGTCCTGTAAAGCTTTGGATGTTCTTTTCCTTAGAGATAACGGTGAAGTTCTAACTCAAGAAACAATAGGAGTCGATCTCGCTTCCGACCGTCAAAAAACCTACCTCCGAGAACTTATCCGTTCTAATGTCTTTGACGAAGGCAAGCGTAAGTATTGGGAGGCTCAGGTAGATATCATGACTAAGGATGAAGCATCAGAAAAAATCCAAAGTCTCGTGAATAAGTAAAATTATCAGCTTAACTTAAAATTATGAGCACAAACAATATAGCAATAGCTAGTGCTGATGCGCCTCGCCATAGTTTCTTCTTGGAAGATACAGACGAGCCAGGAATGGCCACTAGCTTTCAAAAGAGAACTATCTACCGTCTTCTGTGTGAGAATGTGGAGGACGGTGAACTTAGAGAGCTCAATATTAACCAAATTCCGTATGTCTCAAGTGATGAGGCTATTATATGGATTAAGGAGCTTCAAGACTCAATTTGGTAAAATAGATAATAATCAAGGTAGTATCATTCTTTGGTACTACCTTTTTTATTTTATCCCTTGTTTTGAACTATGTATGCCGATATCCCATTTCTTTGTTGTGTGACTATACCTGTGTTTGGACATAAACCTCTTATGTGAATTGTTCTGTGAATGCAAATGCTTTTCTTTTGGCGGTCTTGCCCGCAGACGCCTAACAAAATTATATGGACGAAACCCAGTGAAGAGATTTTCTAGAAAGTTAAGAAATGTCATGACAATTTATTATTATTTTTCTGCTCCAGCCACATATTAAATAATATATCGGCCATCTTGTCCTGATTGTCGAGCAACTTCGATATTTCTTCTTCAGATAATTCTTTCTTTAGGTCGCCTAGGGCATCTTTGAATTTTTTAAGTGATATCATTTTCTTTATTACTATGCCTATACACTGTTACCATTAATGTGACTATTTTCGAGCCTTACTCTTTTTGATGCTTGTGAGTACAATAGGACGTATCGTAATAAGTGACGTCTCTATTAGGCTATCAATAACACTTGCAAAAGCCATAGACATTTGTTTTGCATCAACTTGAATTTTCCCTGACATATATGCTTTCTCGATTTTCTTTATTTTTTCAATATGTTTTTTAGCAAATTTGAAAGTAAACATTTCACTTTTTCTAGATGCACCCTTGAAAGTAATTATTTTACTTTTTATGGATGCACCCTCGCATAGAATATCATGCAACATAATTATGGCAATAAGACCAAGTGTTTTATCAAGGCTAGACTCTGTAGTCCTTGTAATATAAATTCTAGTAATGTTAACTACACATTTATCTCGCAATTCTTCAACCAGACTATCTCCTTCTTCCCATTCGTCAACACCCTTTAGAGTTCTCATATTTTCCCATGGCCCTTCACAATATTTACACATTTTTTTTATTTATTTTAATTATTTAATAAATTTTATCGACTGTAGATTATTTTTTATCTTTCTTAATGCGCTGATTAATTTTTAAAAGGGTTAAATAATAGTTGGCAACTCCATTGGCGATTTCTATAACTTGATCTTCGGTGTAATTCGCAAACTCAGGAAAATCTTTATGGAGTTCCTTAAATTTTTCAATTTGTTCCAGCTTGAGGTTCATTTCATTTTATCTTAAATTTATTCGTCAATAGTGCTATTTTATGTATTTTTTATTGCTTGTGTTATATGCCAAATCAAACGTTCTCTCGAATACTTGTCTAACCTTCCTCCAGTTATCATAGAAGAGAAGAAAATAGGAACTTTTTGATTATCCTGGAGAAGCCAATAAAAACCTTTTTTATTGTCAAAATCCGATATTAAATTTTTGAATTGATCTCGAATAATATCCGACGCAAGAGCATTAGCAACTATAATTATTTTTGGTTGTACTAGACTGATAATTTTCTTGAAAATATCAACTTGGTCAAGCCCAAATTTATTAATCTCTCCGTCCTTTCCATTCTTAAAAATACTCTTTTTAAAATCTTCCTGTCTTGTTTCCCTGTATAAAAAAAGATCAACATGTTGAAACAGTAAATTCACCTTATTTGCTATGTTTTTTAAAGGTTGAAAAAACCTATTGTATTTATCAACTGCATATTTTTCTATTTTAATACATTTACTTATATTATTGTTCAAGTCTTTGGATATATTACTCCATTTATAAAAAAATTCAGGATTAATATTTTCATATTCTGTATCCCGCAAAATTTTATCGAATCCTTCTTTGCTAAAGGAAGGATTAAGTCCAACAAAAAGGATACTATTTTTAATAAAATTACCGTAAAAAAGAGGAGCATACACCATTGAATTACCATTGAAACTTTTTTCCCATAAATTTAAAATACTTTTGTTAATTTCTTCGTTTTCCATAATTTTAATAACTCCACTCAACATGCCCAAGTACTGATCGATTAAGCTCGTCTCTTAAATGTTTCCATTTTGGTATAAATTTATCTAAATAAGCTATGAAGGTTTCGTTATGTTTTCGTTCTAGTAGATGTGTTAACTCGTGTATAAGTACATATTCTATGCTCTCGATTGGTTTTTTAGCTAACTCGGTATTAAGTAATATCCTTTTTGTTTTTATATTACAAGTACCCCATCTTGTTTTCATTATTCTAAAACTAACCTCAGAAACTTTTACATTCATCTTTTCTTCTAGTTTCATGATATAAGGCAATACTATTTCTCTAAGTTGGTTTCTATACCACATTTGTAGTAAGGTTTCTTTTTGGTCCTTTGTGGCACCCGGACGCACATATAACTCAATTGTGTCATGTTTTAAAACCACCTTCGGCGTGGCATTCTGTTCTACTATTTTTAATAAATATCTTTGTCCGAGATAGTAATGACTCTCTCGAGTTACATATTCCCTTGGCGCCTCTCTTCTTTGATTTTTAAGTTTTGTTTGTTGCTTTCTAACCCATCCTAATTTTGAAATACTAAAAAGTCGAATAGTTTCTAGATCCATTTTCAATGGCGCCGAAATTGTCACTCTACCCAAAGGAGGATGTACGCTAAGATGAAGATTCTTAATGTTCTTTTGAGTGACATTTAAGCAAATATCTCCTAATTCAATTGTGTTATGCTTAGTATTCATATTGCTGTTTTATGATTTGAAAGATTTTTTCAACTTCAACTTTATCGTTTAATACTTTAAATATTGCCTGTTTAATTAAATTCTCGGCCGGTATATTTCCTCTCCAATCAGCGCGCCTGCTACTGTGTATCGCAGCATCAACCGATATTGCCAATTGTTCATTTTTCCCTAGATTATTATATAAGGCTCGTTGCGCATTTGTTTTTATTTCACTAGGCAGATCATCACGAGTTAAATTCGTCACTCGTTTTGCTAATTCAGCAATTCTTTTTAGATATTCTTCATAACTCACTGCATTGGCCTTTCGTTCTACGATAATTTCGCTTAAAAGTTTAGACATTTCGTCAAAATACGCAGGATCAATTAAATGGTCCTTAATAATTTTAACACGCACATTATTTTCAATTGTTTCTGCCACCGCTTCTTTACTGCTTCTGATTCCTTCTGGAAGATTTTTAATTGCTTCAGCAATACCGCTATGAATCATTATGTCAAGTAGTGACTGATTGCCAAACGGATCAATGCGCCTGCTATCTTCCGCTTGAATATAAGTATCAATCAGGTGTCGCATATCAGCCTCGTAGGTTTTCATATCAAGTTTTTCACCACTAGCCATACGAATCTCTTCTCTTAATTTCAAATATTTATCAACTTTGTTTTTTATAGCTTCAATTTCTTCTGTGCTATACCCGGCTTCAATCATCTCATCAGCAATATTGGCATAGGATCGTATCACTCCTACTGTGTGCTTATAAAGCGCAGTTCTCTTCATTTCACTATCTTTTAAATATTG
>JBBUIR010000119.1:0-10993 GCA_038055245.1 Patescibacteria group bacterium
GTTTGGCTCCCGTAGTGCTTTATCTCTCCCGTGACGGTAAAAAAAGAATGTTTATCTGCAATAGATGCAATACGGAAAAAGATTCTGAAACCAAATGCGCCAACTGCGGAAGTTGGAACTTAATGCCTCTTGGCATAGGGACAGAAACTGTTTTTGAAGAAATTAAAAATAAATTTCCGAAAGTTAAAATTTTTAAACTAGATAAAGAATCAACAAAAACAGCAAAAGAAGCGGAAAAAATAGTAAGAGAGTTTGAAAAAACTTCGGGTTCTATATTAGTAGGCACAGAAATGGTATTTTTTTATCTAAAAGAAAAAATTGACTTATCTATTATTGCTTCATTTGATTCTCTTTGGAGCATACCAAATTTTAAAATGAGTGAAAAAATAATTCAGCTTTTACTTTCCATGCTTTCGAGAACAAAAGAAAAACTTATTATCCAAACAAAAAATAAAAATGATTCTGCGCTTCTTGCAGTTCAATCAGAAAACTTGCTTCCTTTTGTGCGAGAAGAATTAGAAGACAGAAAAAATTTAAATTATCCACCATATAAACGTTTTATTAAAATTACTTATTTGGGAGATAAAATAGGATCAATTGAAGCAAAAAAAACATTGAGAGAAGTTTTTAGAGACTATAATCCGGAAATTTTCAGCGGGTTTATAGCCAAAAATAAAAACCAATATGTAACCAATGCACTCCTAAAATTAGATCCTCAAAAATGGTCTTTGCCCGAACTTTCCCACGGTTCCTCTATTGATCAAAATCTCTTTAACTTGCTTTCTTCCTTCCCCTCCACTTACGAAGTATCCGTAGACCCCGAAGATTTGTTGTAAAATTATAAAACGTATTTTAACCAATAGCCTACGCTCACTTTGACAAATTTATAAAAATATATTATTATGTAAATAGATAACTGTCTTTTGAGATACTAACCATAATAAGGAGGTTCTATGTCAATGTCAACAATGACTGAAGAAAGGAAAAATGAAATTTTTTTCAAATATATAATGAAAAAATTTTCAGAAGGAGTTATCGTGTTTGAGCCAAAAAAAATAAAAGATTCAGTTCATAATATGGCTCAGGAATTAGAATTTTCTGCTTGTGAAATAGCAGAATGTTATAAAATAATGTATGAGACACTCCATAAACAAATATTGGAGGAACTCAAAAAAATTACTAATGAAGGTTTAATAATTCAATAAAATAATAGAGATTTCATAATTAATTACGGAATCTCTATTTTTTTTTATAAACTACTTTACTTAACTAAAGTAGATAAATTAAAACCTTCAGATTTTAAAATCTTTATTTTTTTATTTACTCCTTTATTATATCCGCCGAGTTTCCCGTCGGAGCGGATAACCCTGTGGCATGGGATTTTCGGATTGTGATTTTTATTTAAAATATTCCCGACTCCTCGATAAGCTCGGGGCGAGCCAGCTAATTTTGCTACTTGCTTATACGTTAAAACCTTCCCTTTGGGAATTTTTTTCACAATCTCATAAACTTTTTCTGTAAATGATTTCATGTTTTTGTAATATTTTATATCCTCACAAACTCCAGTTTGTTGGGATGTTATTTTAATTGCTGAAATAATTTTAAAAAATTAACAAATATTTTACCATATGGAGATAAAGTGTGTTCGACAAATTTACCTTTATATTTTTTATTAATTAACCCCGCTTGATGGAGTTTCCGAGTATGTTCCCCTATTGTTTTCTCATTTGCGTTAAGTGTTTCAATAATATTATCAAGAGTTATTCCAGCATTCTTCCCTACAAGAAGTAATATTTCAATACGATGGTGATTTGCCATACCTTTAAGATGTCGCTCCATTTGTTTTGCTGTTTTTATTTTTTCCATATTTATATTATACACAATACACCAACAAACTCCAGTTTGTTGGTGTATCTAGTAAATCTTTTGAGTAAAAGAAAGCAATAATTTTTTATTTTTTTGCTTTTTTAGGTTTCTTCTTTTCTTTTCTATGTCCATCACCTTTCGCCATATAATTAATTTATTAGTTAAAGAAAACTCGTTGAAGGTGTATCTTTTTTAGGGGGTTTGACGAGCGACGGCGAGTCAACTTCAGAATTTTTTAAGCTTCAAAAAATTCGTACCCTAGAAAAAGATATACCGAAAAAGAGTTTTCAGGTTAATAATTATTTAAACTTCATTGCATCATCTTTAGACATAAACTTAAACTGGTTACCCCCGCAAACACTACACTGCCCTTTCGCAGAATATCTGCCATTCTTTTTTGCCACCTTCACATTCTTCATAACCTGCATCGTTGGCTTTCTATTTACATCTCTACACTTCATACACAAAGCTTTTAGTTCCATATGATTTTTGCTTGGCTCGCCGTAGCTTTCGCCCAGGCGGCTTGATTAATACTAATCTAGTAAGTATAGCATAATAAACCTTTTTGGGTAAAAGATTTCACTTTTTATTTTCTAAAAAATCCCCAATTTTGGTAATTGTTTTTGTAGAATTTTTTTTGATGTCGTGTTCCCAAATTCGAAAAATTTTCCATCTATTTTTTTTATAATATTTAGAAACTTCTTTATCTCTGTTTACATTGCGTTTCAATTTTCTTTTCCAGAAATATCTCCTGGTTTTAGGCAAAGTACCATGTTTTTTGCAACCATGCCAAAAGCATGAATCAATAAAAATAACTGTTTTGTGTTTGAATAATATAATATCGGGTTTACCAAAATACTTTTTAGAATTTTTTCTATACCTTAAACCCCGTTTCCAAAGTTCTTTTCTAAACAGAACTTCAACTTTACTGTCTCGATTTTTTATTTGAGACATAATTTGACTACGTTTCTTTTTGGAATAAATATCCATTTACACATTCCTTTAGATTTTTTTAATTTTTTATTATTAATTTTCCTAGTTCCTTTGCAAATAAAGGCGGAACAGCATTGCCAATCATTCTTGCAACATCAGCTATGCTCTCAGCATAAAAAATATAGTTTTTGGGAAAAGTTTGAAGAGTTGCACCTTCTCGAAGAGAAATTGCACGATTTTCTTCAGGATGAGCAAATCTTCCATTGGAAATGCTAAAGAATTTTGTAGTAATTGTTGGAGCAGGTTTGTTCCAAGACATTCTTCCGTAATTGTCTTTAAATCCTTCTCCTCTGTAAGATTTTCTTTTTAAGTCTTTGTTTTGTGCCCAATCCAACCATGAGCCACCATTTTTAGGTGTCTTCTTTAATCTGTTAATGTTTTTAGGAGTGAGACCAGCTACGCTATGATTAAAAGTTGAATCGTCTCTGTACCCAGCTTTTATAGAATAAAAACCATTATTGGGACCAATAAAATCTTTCACGATTGGTTTCGGTATATCTTTTTTAGTTAAAGAAATTTTATTCTTAACAACCCTGGTAGCAATTAGAGAGAAACGTCTACGACTTTGCGGGATTCCGTAGTCTGACATATTGATAATTTCATAGTGAACTTTATATCCTTTTCTCTTTAAATTTGAAACAAATTTATCTAAACCACTTTTATCTTTCTTGCCGAGGATGCCAGGTACATTCTCCACCAAAACATAACCTGGGTTAAAATAATCAACAAATCTTTGAAATTCTTTCAATAAATTTTTAGATCTTTTAGATTTCGTTCTATCTGTCCTGATAATAGACCAAAACTGACAAGGGCTGCACCCTATAAGAACTAAATTATTATCATTCTTTTTTAGCTTCAGTTTTTTTTCAAGTTCTTTTTCTTTCAACTTGAATACATCAGCAAAAATAAATTCTGAACCAGGGTTGTTTTTTTCATAAGTATCCTTACAAGAAATATCGTTGTCAATTCCAGCGACGACATTTATACCTGCTTGTCTAAGACCACAAGTCATACCACCACCCGAACAAAAGAAGTCTACAGCTTTGATTTTTTTACTCATGAAATTAAATAAATTATATCACAAATTAATGTCATTAGTTATATATTATCAACTATGGTTTTAGCATCATTTAACAATGTTTTTGTAACACTGAGATTCCAGGCTCTCATAGTTGAATGCCATTTTCTGTGTTTTAAAAAATCTTTCCAGGTTAGTTCCAAAACCCTTTTTAATCTGTAGTTTCTAAAAAGTTGAACAATAATAACATACTCAAATTTTTTTTCTGGTGCAACATTATCATTTTTTTCACCTAAACCGTAAAAGACTCCAGTGGTGGTACCTGGTTCCGTAATGGTCTTTATGCTATATCTATCACCCTTTCTGCTCAGGGCATCAACATTCTGAGTTCCCTCTGGGGCAGCTTGAAGATTTGGTAAACCAGGAATCGATTTATAAGTTTCTATAGCAAGAAATTCACCCCGTTCACCCACAATATTTCTGGTTCTAACGAGACCTCTATTTTTTAATTCAATTTCCGTATCAGCATGTAGCAACCAAAGATCTTCATTACCAAGGGTATTTATCTTTATTTTACTCGTTTTCATTTTCAAAACTAAAAGCAATGGCGTAGTTACCCTCTGGAAAACGTATCTGCGGCAGCCATACGGATTCGCCCTTATAGCTCGGCTTTAGTTTATACATAAAAAGAGTTACCGCATCCTCGGGTACTAATTTATCCTCGCCTCCAGAATAAAACCCTTGGGTTTCTTGACGGGGAGCGTTTAGGTCGTTACCTCTTTTTACTCTCATGTATGCTTTTGTCCCTCTTAATGTTTTTATTTTTTCTAGTGCTGCTCTTAAAATTTTAAGGTTCCATAATTTTGCACCTTCTTTGGGGTCATGGGGGCATTTTTCTATTATTTCTATTACCGAATCTATGTTTATGTCATGGTAGTTTTTAATACTGTCATAGTTGGCTAATTTGTTATCCAGCCACTCTGTAAATTGGATTGTGTCTTTGGTACGTAAGGGATATCTTTGATTACACCAACCTCCAGCAACATAAACACCAATTGAGTTTGTATCTAGAACATTAGAACGAGTTGTTTTTAAAGGCGAAGAAATATAGATGCCTTCAAATTTCCCTTCAGGATGTTTTTCAATCAATTTACGAAGGGCTTTTTCCATTTGATGAATTATACGAAAGTGTTCTGCTAGTTTTTCAGGCAAAAATAGACGAGTTACTCCAATATGTTTTTCACGATATCCATACATACGTGCATGTTGAAGTACTGTATCAGAATTTGGATTTTTTGGATTTCTTCCGTAGTAGCTAGTAATAAGATTAGGGATAGTTACACCTCTTCCAAGTTTGTTACCACCTATAAAAATACTAAACACGTGATCTGGAGTAATAGCTTCTTCCGAATCTGAATTAATCTCTTTTATACTTGCTCCAGGTAATAAGAATTCAATTCGTTGTATTATTTTTTCAAATTCTGGAAGCGCTGGTTCGGTCTTTGCAATGTCGTTATAGGCAAGCAACAAATCCTCATTCAATTTTTTAAATCCAGAAGAATCTTTGTTTTTAAACGCAACTATAATACTCTCTCTAAAAGAATCAATGAGATTTACAACATGTTTGTGATCAATTTTTGTATGACTAATATGGCAAAGAAAAGAAAAATTTTCGCTAGGATAATTAATATTTCTAGCCGTGGCGGCAACTAAAAAACTTAAAACAGACTCTTTCAATCCTATTGGAATTTTATGTGTTGGGTTTGGTTGATAGCTAGATTTTAGTTCTTCTACTTCGTTAATATCAACATTACGCAAAAGTTTTGATTCTAATTCAAAAAAAGCCTCTCCACCAATATAACCTGGACCAGGATCACTCAAAACTGTAAATGATGGACGATAAAATCCGTTTGGTATTTGTAAAAATAAAGCCTGCGGCGTTGCTGTTACCTGAAGATATGTATTGATTTGGAAAAATTGTCTTATTTCGGTTATATATTTATTTATAGCGCTAATTTCTTCAGTTCTTTTTTTAGCATTTTTGTTTGTTTTTGTATTTAAACTTGCTTGATCAGCTTCATCATCAATTATTAAAGTTGGAAGACCATGAGATCCGCTAGATCCAACTTTTTTAAAAGCATCTATTAAATTTTTTAGGTGGCTTGAATTTTTTGAACAAACTATTGCAAAAGGTGATGTTCTTATTTGTCGTTCAAATCGAGAAAGATTTTCCCAATCTGACTTACCTAGGACAGTTAGTCCTCTAAGTTGACTGCGAATTCTCTGAAGTGTTTGCCCATATAAAAGATTTATGTCTGAAGTTAATATTATTATGCATTTAAAACCATTATCTGCTGCCATAGCAGCTGTTACTGTGATAATACTTGTTTTTCCGCTTTGAATTAAACCATAAAGTAAACCATAACTCGGCTCTGTTGAACCAGCAACTGGATCTACTGCGTACCCTAAAATTTTACCAGCACGTTCAACTATTGCATGCAACGACTGCTCATTTTTTATTTCGTTAGAAAGAACCTTAAGAGCTTCTTCTGTTTGTAAACCGTCATGAATTATTTTTCTTGAATTTATTTTCATAATATAAAAAAATTAACATTTAACTATTTCAGATATAATATTAGCCCATCTACCAACTGGAATCTTTCTTCTGAGTTTAGAAACAGATCCTATAACTTTATAACTTTCATTATGTTTTCTCTGTGCCGAAATCCAGCCAGGTCTAATATCCAGAAGTGACTGTGTTTCATCCCATGTTAACGCACAAACCCCGTCTCCTCCACAAATTAAACCCAAAACAATCGTACCATATTCTGATTTCATATTTAAACATCTATCAACATCCTCCTGGTCAAAACTGAATTTCCAAGGGCTTCTGGCTTTAGTAGTATATTTTAAAAAAACGAATACCTCATTATTAATTACATATCCCAATAATCCTTTTTTCTTAACTGAAACATTCCCGTCTTCTTCGAGTAAAGATACGATAGCAGCACCGTGATAATAATGTAATTTATCTATCATAAAAATTTCTTTATTGTTAATTTAATTTACTCATACTCATTATATTTCTTATTCCTCAACCAAATTTTCTTAAAAAACGGAATGGAAGCAGTTGATAATACGAAACCCAAGGTCGGAACAATTGCATTTAAGAAAGGTTTCGGAAGTTTGGCAAAATAGAAAAATAAAACCACAACAATATAAGTCAAAAAAGTAATAAGAATTTTGCGGGAAAAACTCGTTTCCCAAGCTTTGTCTTTTTCAACTCTGGTATTTCTTTCCTTAATTTCCTGTATGTCTTTTTTTATCTGCTCTATTTCATTCATTTTATAATTCTCATCCCGTTAGAGATAGAGGGTCGCTGCGAGCCCTCGCGATCTTTAACGGGACTCTATAAACTTATACAGAAGCCGTACTGGAGTGCCTAGGGCGCCTTGGGCAAGGTTTTCACCAGCCATTGCGGTCATACGAGGAGCTATGTCTATATGTACCCATTTGTAGCCTTTTATGAATTGATGCAGAAAAACTGCCGCATAAATCGCTCCGCCATAACGAGAATCTTTGTTGTGAATGTTAGTCCAATCTCCAAGCGTTCCTTTTATTTCATTTTCATATTCCTCCCATAAAGGCAAGCGCCAAACATAATCCCCTGTTTCCTCTCCGATTTTTTCCATTGTTTTTGATAATTTATCATCATCGGTAAAAATCGCCGAAGCTCGCTCGCCTAATGCCACACAAGCTGCGCCGGTTAAAGTCGCAATATCTATCACGACTTCCGGATTGTATTTTTGCGCGTAGGCCAAAGCATCGGCTAAAATTACTCTGCCTTCCGCGTCGGTATTTAAAATCTCAATCGTTTTGCCGGACATTGAACGGACAATATCTCCGGGACGATAACTTTTTCCGGACGCCATATTTTCAACCGAAGGAATTAAACCGATAACATTCTTTTTTAATTTCATTTTTGCCACCAATGCCAAGGTATGTATGACCGACGCGCCTCCGGACATATCCATATTCATACCGAGAAGGCTGTTTGATGGTTTTAAATTTATTCCGCCTGTATCAAAAGTAACGCCTTTGCCGACAAGAACTATCGGTTTTTCGCTTTTTTTACTCAATCCCGATTTAGGTCGGGACAGGCCCCAATATTCCATAATGATAAATTGGGATTCTTCATCCGAACCGCGACCGACGGAAAGTATTGCCCGCATATTTTGTTTTTCCATTTCTTTCTCGCCAAGCACTGTGATTTTTACCGGCAAGCCTTTGACCGCTTCCTGCGCTTTTCTAGCCAAAATTTGAGGCGTCATATCCCCGCCCGGCATATTTGCGAGTGTTCGAGTTTTATTTACCTCTTCAGCTATGGTATGGCCTTTCAAAATTGCTTTTTGTATTTTGGAGTTCGTACCAAAAATAATAACTTCTTTAACAATATTGAAACCTTCTTCTGTCGGTGTTTTGTAATCTAAAAATTCATAATTAGCGAAATCAAGCTGTGAGCCGACAATTTCTCCAAGTTCTTCGTCAGATATTTTTACACTTTTAAACTTGAAATCATTAAAATCAAAACCTATTTTTTCCGCTTTCGCTCCCTTTGCCATTATAATCATTTTACGAACAAGCAAAAAAAGCTTCCTTAAATTCATTTTTTCATCGCATTTCAAATAAAGCGTCTTTATTCCATCCTCTTTTATGATTTCATCTTTATTTTTAGGCCCAACAGACACAAAAAGAACATCCTTTTCTGCGTTTTTTGCCTTATCCCTGAAAGTTATTATCATCCTTACACTATATACCTTTTTATAAAAAATTCAAAAACAATGCAATAAAAGCAAAAATACAAAAATCAATTTCTATAATGCAATCTATCTAGCGAAGCTTCGCTAGCGAACTGCTCGTCGCTCAAGAAAATAATAAGAAGAATACTTTTTTTATTTTCTAAACTCCTGCGCAAGGCATTCTAGAAATTATTTTTATACTTTTGCTTTAAAAAAATCAGAAAACAATGTTTTTAATTAAAAAACTCATCGCAGGCGTATTTTTTATAAAACATTGCGCAGGCTGACTGAGCCGAGCATAGCAAATTTTCAACAGAAAATTATGCGTGTTTTATAAAAAATACGCCAAGTAAAGAGTTTTTTAAATTTTTATTGTTTTTGAATTTTTTATGATAAAATATATTTTATGGTAGATTTATTAAACAAAAAATGCATGCCGTGCGAAGGGGGAGTCAAACCTCTCAGTAAAGCAGATGCGGAAGATTATTTGGATGAAATTTCCGGTTGGACTCTTGATGAAAAAGCGCAAAAGATTTCAAAAGAATTTAAATTTAAGGATTTTATTGAAGCGATAGATTTTGTCGGCAGAGTAGCAGACGTGGCGGAAGAAGAAGGTCATCACCCCGACATTCATATTTTTTACAACAAAGTTCTGCTGGAACTTTCCACCCACTCCATCGGCGGACTTTCCGAAAACGATTTTATTCTCGCAGCTAAAATAGATACGTATAACTAAATATTTAAGCAATAAAAAAGCTACTTTAGGTAACTAAAGTAGCTTGAGTATTTATTTCTGGTTGTTGGTTATATTTATGAGATGAAGAAATATTTTCGGTTCCCGAAAATGCCGTTTTGCATAACTTGTGGCAATTTCTCGGTTTTGCCGTAATGTGCTGATGGAGTTAATAGGAATTCTTGCACCATTGGTTTTGCCAACAACGCAAGCTGTCGCTATTTGCTCGTAGCCGTTCACGCCTGACTTCGCTCTCATCTGCGGAATCTGGGCGACCCATGATACACCAATCCATTTCGCTCTCGTAAATCGCCACGCATTGTTTTGGTGAACTTTCTGCATAGTCAGTCCTGAACTAATGACATCATCTATTACCACAACGGTTTTTACGTTCATGATAAGGAAGATTTCCGGAAGAATTACTCCGGCTGTAACGATTGGATCATTACCAGGTTGCCAGAACCGCTTGGCGTAAACGCTTGCGCCGTTGGACTCTTGGCAAATCTGCGAGAGTCTTCGAGGATAGTTGGAGCCGTTGCCGGGGAACACGAGTAGTGCATTGCAATCTTCCCGCAATACTTCCGTCAAGATTGCTTCTGTGTCGGTGGCGAGTTGGGAGTCCTCAAGAAACAACAACTCTTGTCCGTCTGCTGTTTCAAGGGACTTTAGCTCATTTTGAACTTCTTGTGCAAGCGGTTCATCCAACAGGATGATACGCCCATCCGTTGTGAGCGAACATCTGTAACTGAATGACGGATACTTTTGTTGATTTTTCATCACACTACCTCCTTTTTTGTTTGTAAAAGAACTATATGCTTCCTAGAAAAGAAAAACCCCTTCCAAGAAGAGGTTGAGTGTGATACGGACGGGAAAAAAATCACAACCAATCCCTTCTTGCAAAGGAGTTAGTGTGATGAGATATTAAATTTTTTAGAATAAATCTATTCATAAATTTTTTCAGCAAACCTGATGGCTTTATTTACCGCTTCCTCAGGCGTTTTGGCGCCTTCAATCAGGATTAGTTTCGATTCGTCTAAATAGGTGTTTATTAATTTATCGTAAGTATTATTCAATCCCTCAACAATGATAATGGGTTTTTTGTATCTGTAAGCCAAACATAATTCCGCCAGAGTGCCGGCTCCGCCGGGTATCGTTATTATTGCGTCGGAACTTAGAATTCCCGCGAATAAAAAATCGCCTACGTCAATCGGGGTCAATATTTCCACATCAACGTATTTATTTGAGCTTTTTCTATTTCTACCTGGGGTGCCTACGGTTAGACCGTTTTTCTTTTTAGCACCCATACTGACGATTTCCATTATTCCATCAGCTCCGCCGGTAAAGACAACGGCGCCCGCGTCTGCTAACAACTCGCCTATTTTTTCCGCAATTTTGCAAATTTTCCTTTTTATTTTTATGTCTTTTGGATATTCACTCGTAGCAGGACCGATAACGCTTATTTGTAATTTTCTCTTTAATTTATTAATTTTTTTCATAATTTATTTTGTTAAGTTAAAGTTTATAAAAGTTGTCATAAAAAACCCCCTTCTCAAACTTGAGAAGGGGGTTGATTTCGAAAATAAA
>JBBUIR010000119.1:11093-20935 GCA_038055245.1 Patescibacteria group bacterium
ATAATTAAATAATTAAATAATTAAATAATTAAATAATTAAATAATTAAATAATTAAATAATTACGAGATCAAAGACAATCCCTTCCCAAGTTTGGAAGAGTTGTGATGATTAAGGCGGGAAAGAATTAAACGATAACCGCCGAGCGAACCTTTAAGCCATTTTGATATTCGGGCGATGGTGGTAGAAGAAAGGCCTGTGCTTTCAATAATTGCATTATATTGGACATCTTTAGTGAGTAGGGAAGCAGCTTCTAAACGGTTAGAAAATTCTAGAATTTCTTTTTTAGTCATAATGTCGCGTAAAAAACGCCTTGCTTCGTCTTTGTTTTTAAGCGACATAAAAGCTTCTATAAGCTGTTTATTTTCTTTTTTCTCCCAATTTATTTCGTTCATACTATCCACTTTATCAAACTAAAGTAGAAAGTCAAGCACATTTCCTTGTGTCTGTGGATAACCCCATATCAGAACAAAGCTCGGTATCGGGCTACTTTATCTAACTAAAGTAGGTAGTTAAAAAAAATCAAAAACAATATTTCTCTAAAAACTTTGTTTTCTGATTTTTTATTTAGCAAAAACTTGAAAATAATTTTTAGAATGCCTTGCGCAGGAGTTTAGAAAATAAAAGAAGTATTCTTCTTATTATTTTCTTGAACGACGAGCAGTTCGCTAGCGAAGCTTCGCTAGATAGATTGCATTATAGAAATTGATTTTTTTACTTTTGCTTGATAGATGATGTATAATAAAAATATTCAAATGCAATCAAAAAATAAAATCTTTATCGGTGTTTTGGCAGTCGTTATAGCCGCTTTGCTTTGGAGTTTAGACGGAATTTTTTTACGCCCTCAATTGGCGTCCATATCACCTACCCTAGTGGTATTTTTAGAACATAGCTTAGGATTTATTATTCTCTTGCCATTTTTGTTTATTTATAAATCAGAACTGAAAAAAATCACCAAAAAACAATGGGGAACGATTTTTTGGGTGGCTTTATTCGGAGGCGCGCTGGGTACTACTTTTTTTACTAAAGCATTATTTTTAACTGGTTTTGTTGATGTCTCAGTAGTTATTCTTCTGCAAAAATTCCAGCCGATTTTTGCTATTTTATTATCGGCAATTATCTTAAGAGAGCGTTTCCCCGCTAAATTTTACATCTATGCAATTTGCGCTCTGATAGGCGGATATTTTGTAACATTTAAAGACCCGACTTCGATAAATTTTGGCAGTGCTACAACTATGATGGCTATTTTCTCTCTGTTGGCCGCTTTTTCTTGGGGTTCATCTACCACTTTCGGAAAATATTCCTTGAAAAATATTAATTACGGACTGCTTTCCGCCTTGCGGTTTGGTTTCACTATAATCATTATGCTGATTCCGGCTATAAAATATTTTTCAACATTAACCTCAATTGAATCCAGTGTCTGGAGAACTTTAATTATTATCGTTTTCACTTCAGGAGCCGTAGCCATGTATCTTTATTATTATGGTTTGAAAAAAATTCCAGCTTCTCTTGCGACTTTGTGTGAACTGGCTTGGCCGTTTTCTGCCGTTATTTTCGATTATTTCTTTAATCACAATATTCTGTCGGCAACCCAGATTATTGGCGCTATTGTTTTAGTTATTGCGGTTACTTTGGCTACTCGTTTGAATAAAACAAAAATTATCAGCGGAATAGTTTTAACCGGAAATAATAACGGCGAAAAAACAGGTGCTAGAACGGCGAATTTAGATATTGATTTGGCAAAAGATCTCAATAAAGGACTTTATTCGTGCAAAGTTGATTTAAATGGCGTATTTTATCGGGGACTTCTTTATTACGGAATCAATTCATTAACCAATAAAGATTGTCTGGAAATTCATATTCTCGAATTCAATGGAGATATTTATGGCAAAAAAATCACCGCCAGCACGGAAAGATATCTGCGTTTTCCTAAAAAATTCAAAAGCGTGGAAAAATTAAGCGAGCAGATAAAAAGAGATTTATCTCAATCATTCAACGAGTAAAATTTACTTAATTTATTCCGAAAGTCTTTTGTCAATACGATTTATATCACGAGGAAATAGAGTAGCTTCTTTAATATTTGAAATGTTTAGAAAACGTGCAGTTAAACGTTCAAGTCCCATAGCAAGTCCGCCGTGTGGTGGCAAACCATACTTGAATGCTTGAAGATAGAAACTAAACTTTTCAGGATCAAGCCCTTTCCATTTCATTTTTTCTATTAATACATCATATCTGTGCTCTCTCTGATTACCAGAAAGCAACTCCAAACCCCTAAATAATAAATCATAACATTTCGTTTTACCTGGAATATCAGGATCATCCATCGCATAAAATGGTCTTTTTGTTCGCGGATAGTTAGTTATAAATATAAAATCTGAATTAAATTTCTTTTTGGCATATTCAGAAAGCCAGCGTTCATGCTCTGGATCAAGGTCTGGTTCTTTGGTACAGTCAACACCTGTTTCTTTTGAAATAAGTTCTTGAGCTTCAGTAAGTTTTATTGATGGAAACATGTCCTCTTCCGGTATAAGTGGAAAAGTAGCATTTAATAATTTAAATTCTTTTGCACAATTATTTTTTAAATATTCTGTCACATATATTATTAAACGAGTTTCTAGCTTCATAACATCTTCAGGCCCATCAATAAAACCCATTTCAAGATCCAACGAAGTATATTCATTTAAATGTCTTGTTGTTGAATGTTTTTCGGCTCGAAATACATTCGTAACTGTAAAGACTCTTTCAAAAACACCTACCATTATTTGTTTATAAAGTTGGGGACTTGTAGCAAGATATGCTATTTTGTCATAAAAATATTCAAATTTGAAAACTTCTGTACCACCTTCTGCATCTCCTCCGACAATAAGTGGAGCACGAAATTCAGTAAATTTTTCACTTGAAAGAAACTCTCTGAGTGAAATTAAAATTTCATTTTGAACTTTAAAAATTGCTCGCTCTCTATCACGACGTAAAGTTAAAGGACGGTAATCTAAAAGTGTATCTATATTGAGATCGGCATCTAAAGCAAAAGGTAATTCGCTGGCTTTACTTAAAACTTTAATATTCATGACTTCAAGTTCTACGTCGCCATTTAATGTATCTTGTTTTACATTTTTATCTGGACGTTTATTTACAATACCTGTAATTTTTAAAACCCATTCTGGGCGAATTTCTTTAGAAATATCTCCCAGTAAAGAATTCTCAGCGTCATGGGTCCCCTGTCCTATGTCTCCGAGGGCGAAGGCGCCAGAATTTTTTACTGGGAGATTTTTTACATTCATTCGACTGGGTAACACTACACACTGCACTAGACCCGTCATATCTCGCATATCAAAAAATACCATTTTACCCTGGTCGCGCCTGATATTTACCCAGCCGGCGATAATTACTTCTTTCCCTACATTTTCTTTCAAATCTTTGATATAAACTCTGTTTTTCATAATAAAAGGTATTTTAGCATAAAAATAAAAGAAAAAATAGATTAAAAAGCTTTATCAGGAAAATCAAATTCATGAATTGAGCTGTTAAGAATTTCTCCGTGAACTTGGTTATCTAATATGTTGTGAAGCAATCTGATTATGCCTCCATGAGTTACTACTAAAATTTTACCTTGTGTTTTTTTTCGACTTAAATCATTTATGAAATTAAATAATCTTTTTTTAACATCTTCTACAGACTCACCCCCATAAGGACGATAATTATATAACTGATTTTTATCTCTTTCTTTCACTTTTCCGGTTGAATCTATTTCACTAAACTTTTTTCCTGAAAGCGACCCGAAGTCTCGTTCTCTTAATCTAGCATCGTACTGAATAGATAAATTAAGTTTTTGATTTAGAATTTCTGCCGTTTGCTTACACCTAAGAAGATCAGAACAATAAATATATGAGAAATTTGATGATATTTCAAGTGCTGTTTTTTTAGTTTGTTCAACACCTTCGTCGCTTAACGGACTATCAATATGTCCGGTAACTGTTCCTTTTTTATTACTTACTGTTTGACCATGTCTTACAAAATATATTTTCATAAATCATTTTAATTATACTTAATAAATTTTAAAATTCATAATAAAGGGGAGGTTCGTATTAAAACGAGCCCTCCCCTTTGCGCTGGACTAGACGCAAAATTTAGCCATATTCCCTTTATGATTTCAAGACTGCGTGTGAACCTCCATTATCTTTTTGTGCTGTATATTTATTTCGCTTGAAAGAATACAACGGATTAAAGAATACAGCTTGGGTAATTTGAAATTAAGATTCATGGCAATGTAAACAATTGCCTGCATTGCAGACATGAATCTATTTATCACGGGACCCAAAGCAATAATTTTCTGTAAGTTGATGAGTTCAATTTGAAATAACTCATCACTCAAATTAAAGTGTTGATTGTTGGGAACCATAAAGTTTAAGTTTTTCATTTTGCAGTCCCTCCTAAGGACTTTTGCGATATATTATTGTTAAAGAACAAAAACCAGCGCTTTTTGCGCTGTTTAGTGGGTTCCTTGTTTAAATAGATATACAAAAAGAAATCAACAGAATAGCGCAAAAGCTAGAGTTTTTGCGCTTCGCCAAAATTTGCTTAATTTATTGATTCTTTGTCCCCTATTCACTTTTTCGTTTTTATTCAATATCAGCATACTAGTATGATAGTATTAAATAAAAATAAAAGCAAGGTCTTAAAAAACTTAACTGTGGATAACTACATCAGAGTACTAGCATGCTAGTATTTACTTTATCTTAGAAACTTTAATGCTCGCCTGAATCCACCCTCTTTTTTGCGCATTTCACGCGACCCGCGGGTTATGGTTGCTATGCCCAAATGCAAATCTTCTGCGATTGCCTGTTGGTACTCCCCTTTCGCTAGGCGCTTCACTATTTGCCAGCGTACACTTACATTTTCAAATTCATGTGGCGTGAGTATATCCCTGACGAAATCAGCTAGAAGTTGCTTGTCTGTGGCAATTCTAGAAAATACCTCTATTAATTCTTTTTTGTATTGTTCAGAATTGTTTTTCATAAATTTTAATTATTTACACGTATATATATAATTCTGATCGGGTACACAAGTTGCATTAGGGTCTAAATAATAATTTTTCTTAATCGGAACTTTATCAACTACTACATCCTTTGTTATCACGTTACCTTCTTTAGTACTACCAATATCCCTATCACAAATTATTATATTAGTACCCGTTAATATAAGGTCAGAAATATTATCATTGTTTAAATCATAATACTCTGATAGAAGTTTGTCTCCTGCATACATCTCTCCGCAATTCCAATATCCATAATTCTTGTAATTATCATTGGAATCACCAAGAGCCCAATATCCAGAAGCTCCAAAAGTAGTAAAAAATAATTTAGCCTTATTGTTCTCGACCTTATAAAGATATATGTTGCCGTTGCCCATGTGAGTAATCGCATAAACTTCAAGGATGGGCTCTTTAAACCCTTCCAACTCCAGCCATGCAACAGAAAGAATGGAATTTTCATGTGGTGCCTGATTAATATCCAACCACCTTATTTTATCATTCTTTATTTTTCCTATCTCTAAATATTCCCACCAATCTTTTTCATTCTCAACGATATCCCAGAATAGGCTTGAATCGTATAAAGCATCAACTTGTATGTCTTCAATGTCTTCTTCTGGATCTACTTGTTTGTGATAATTTAATATTTTTTCTCGTAAATCAAAATTTGATATCCATGGATCGGATTCTTGGTTGGTGACTAATAAAATATTTGCTGATTGACTGATCAATTTTTTTTGTGTCGAATCCAAAATCATTTTATGATTTCCATATCCATACGTAATTCCAATTCCTAGCAAGAAAAACAATGTGCTCCATAATTTAATTTTTGAATTTTTACTGCTAAGTGTCCCTTTTTTATATATTTCCAAAACTTTTCTCTGATACACTGACGTTTCTTGTGTTTTCTCCTGTTTACTTTGTGGCCCGTATCTTTTTACGGCCTTCTCCCATGTATACCATTTTCTTCCACCTTCTTCTATGTATTGCGCTTTGTGATACAGCCAACGAACTCCCCATTTCAGACTTTCCTGATAATTCCTTGCACTTGCCACTCCCTTATAATCAAGAGTTTGTACTTTACCATCTATCCATTCGTTTTCTCTAGCTACTTTCCCAGTTCTAGGGCTAATCCAACCGTCATTATTAAGAGTGTGTATGGCAGGATCATCTGGAGTTCCGACTTGCATGATGTCTGGGTATCCAGGGTGTTTTCCTTTTCTGTGCCTAGAATATCCTATTTCACTCTCGACATACATCATCGCTTTTACGAGGCTTGGGTCAAGAGAAGCATCTAAAGAATATTTCTGATTTAGAAAAACATCGTTCCACTCGCCTACGGCATTTGCGATTTCCGTATCAAAACGATTATAATCCTTTTTTGAAGGATTTTTATAAAATCGAGGTCTTGGATAAATTGGGTTAAATTCTTTAGCTTCTAAGGTTATTGTAAAAATTGCAGTTGATGTACTAAAAGTCAGCCTATTCTTTTCTTTTACTCTAACTTGAAATTCAAACATTTGTGGTAAAATATTTGAATCAATGTGAATTGTCCTTGTAGCTTCTCCTACATCACTAAAAAGCAAATCTTTTTCTGTTACTCTTATTTTCACGGGGGCTTCAAGTGTATCATTAACTCCACGGAATTGTTTGGCCTCCTGGTTGTATTCAAAAGTACTTCCAGGTTTTATGGTCTGATAGGAAGAAAACTTTTCTCCAGCCACTTCGATCTCAAGAAGAATATCGTTACCGATTGAATCGCCTCCATATTCTATTTTTGAAACTTTTATGCTTACTGCTTTAGCCATGGTATTTGTATTTTATCATATAATTATACCACTTCCTCTATCAGCATACTAGTACGCTGATATATATGTATACTGGATTTTAATAAATACTAACTCCGATTTTCTCCCGTATTTCCTCTATTTTTTTCGAAGCTATAGACTTAGCTTTCTTACTTCCCTCTTTCAATATAGCAATAGCACTAGGAATATCTTTGGCAAATTCTTTACGTTTTTTTCGTAATGGGGCGATAAATTTTTCTATATCTTTAATCAATACTTCTTTCAATTCTTTATATTTGCCTTCTTTCTCTTTATAAATTTTTTTTAATTCTTCTTCACTTCGGAAAAGTTTGTGAATAGCATATACATTTTTCGGTATTCCTTCGCCTGAATCAGTCACTATACTCATTACACATTTTTTTATTTCTTCATATTCCGCAAAAAGTGGAATATGATTATTGTAACTTTTTGACATCTTGTGTCCATCTGTGCCTGGTACTATTTCTACATTTTTCATAATCATCGGTTCTGGAATTTTAAAAGTCTGGCCAAAAATACGATTGAATTTTTCTGCTGTATCTCGAGCTATTTCAACATGCTGTTTTTGGTCCTGCCCCACCGGAACAATATCCGGGTTATAAAGCAAAATGTCTGCAGCCATTAACATTGGATAATTAAAAGTTCCAACGTCAATTTCTTTGTTTTTAGCTTCGGCATCTTTAAAAGCGTGAGCTCGCATTAAATATGGCATGGTGGTAATGGTATCAAAAATCCAAGCAAGTTCAGTGTGTTCAGAAATATCAGATTGTTTAAATAAAGTTACTTTTTTAGGGTCAAGGCCTATGGCTAAATAATCAAGTAAAACATTAATAATATTTTCCTTCATTTCCTTCTTATTTTTCAGAAAATGCAAAGCGTGGTAATCAGCTATAAAAATATAACTTTCATAATCTTCTTGCAGGTCCACAAACTGCTTCATAGCGCCAAAATAGTTGCCAATATGAGGCTTGCCTGAAGGCTGAACGCCTGATAATAATACTTTTCTAGACATATTTATATAATAGCATATTTGTCCCCATTTTAATAACATACTTATGCATTTTTTAGCATTTTTTAACTTTAACTATTTTTTTACTATGCTAAAATGGCTCTAATGATAAAAGCAAAAACAATCAGTATACGCGTTCCTCCCCAGAGCATTCCATCAGAACAAGCGGCGCTTGGATCTATAATGTTACGCAAGGATGCTATGCATGAAGTGGAGGATATTATAAATCCGGATTCTTTTTATGTTGAAAAAAATAAAATAATTTTCAGAGCGATGCTCGACCTGTCTTTAAAAAATGAACCGATAGACATGCTCTCGCTTTCTACAAAATTGAGCGAACAAAAAGTGCTTGAAAGAATCGGGGGTAATCAATATTTGGCGGAACTGGTAAGTGTCGTCCCCTCTTCTACAAATGTCAAACATTATGCCGAAATTGTTCAAAAGAAATATGTTTTGAGAAGTTTGATAGAAGCGGCAGATTATGTTTCCGAACTTGGTTTTGAAGAAGGTGATGATCATATGGATGACATACTAGACATGGCGGAGAAAAAAATCTTTAGCGTCATATCGTCCCCAAAAAATCAAAAATTTATAAATTTGAAAGATGCTCTGCCTGAAGCATGGGAAAGACTTGAAAGATTGCACGAACATAAAGGAATGCTTCGAGGATTGCCGACTGGTTTTCGAGATTTGGATACTACACTTTCCGGTTTGCAAAAATCCGATTTGATTATTCTGGCGGCAAGACCTTCTATGGGTAAGACTACGCTTGCGCTTGATATCGCTCGTATGACTTCAATTACTCATGATAAATCTGTCTTGATATTTTCCCTTGAAATGTCTTCCCAGCAATTGGTGGATAGAATGTTGTCAGCCCAGTCGCGTGTGAATGCGTGGAATTTACGTACCGGACATCTGTCATCCGACCGTGATTTTTCTCAACTCCGTGATTCGTTGGATAAACTTGCAAAAGCCAAAATCTATATTGACGATCAACCGGGCAATTCTATTGTCCGAATGAAAGCTCTTTCTCGCAGACTAAAAGCAGAAAAAGGTCTTGACCTCATTGTTGTTGATTACTTGCAACTTATGACAACTTCAAAAAATTACGATTCAATGGTCAACCAAGTAACCGAAATTTCAAGATCATTAAAAAGCTTGGCTAAGGAACTTGATGTGCCAGTATTGGCTCTTTCTCAACTTTCTCGCGCTGTGGAATCTCGCGGAGGCAAACCAAGACTATCTGATCTTCGGGATTCAGGATCTATAGAACAGGATGCAGACGTGGTAATGTTTATTCACAGAGAAGATAAAGGAAAAGAAGAATCTGAAAAAACAAATATTGCCGAGATTTTAATTGAAAAACACCGTAATGGTCCAACTGGAAAAATTGAACTTTATTTTGATGAAAAAACTACCACTTTTATAAATCTAGAAAAAAGCAGTTTAAGTGAATTTTCTGCGGCAAAAATAAGCGAGGATTTAGAAGAATTTTAATATGAACATTATAGAAAAATTAACTGAAATTTTTAAAGAATTTCCAGGTATTGGAGAAAGACAAGCAAAACGTTTCGTTTATTTTTTAATGGCTAAAAATTTAGATTATAATTTAAATTTGTCTAATTCAATAAAGGATTTAAAAGAAGAAATAGCGCAATGCGCTGAATGTTTTAAATTTTTTCTTATAGGATCTAAAAAAGAAAAACTATGCAAAATTTGCGCAAATCCTAATATCGATTCTTCTACTTTAATGATTATTGAAAAAGATTCTGATTTAGAAAGTATAGATAAAAGTGGAGTTTATGATGGTAAATATTTTATTCTAGGAGGACTTGTACCAATAGTAGAAAAAAATACTAATAAAATAGTGAGAATAAACGAACTTATAAAAAAAATACAAAATACAAAAAATTTAAAAGAAGTCGTTCTCGCTTTTTCTTTAAATCCCCAAGGTAATCACACTGATTTTTATATTCGAAA
>JBBUIR010000120.1:0-2672 GCA_038055245.1 Patescibacteria group bacterium
GAGATATTACTTTTCTGGCAGATTCAATTTGATTTGATTTAACACGCGCTTGAGTTAAAGCCTTGAGACCGTAAGAACCAAAAGAAAGTTTCGTACCGCGAGTTTCTGGTGAATTTGCTTTTGGATTGCTACGCTGTGTTTGCCATTTTCTAAATTTTACTTTTTTGGGTAATAACATATAATTTTATGTGGTGTTAAACTCGTAGTTAATTAATTTTTAACTTCTTGTTTTTTGGAAAAGATTTTACCACGATAAATCCAAACTTTTATTCCTAAATCACCATAAGGCAAATGAGCTCGTTCACGCTTAAAATCAATATCTGCGCGAAAAGTCTGAAGAGGGATAGATCCACGTTTAAGTTCCTCTGTGCGAGCAATATCAGCTCCACCTAACCTGCCGGAAAGCACTACTCTTACACCTTCCACACCGTGAGCCGTCATAACTTTTTCAACAATTTGTTTTATAACTCGACGATATGGCATTCTTTTTTCTAACCCTTCAGCAATCATATACGCAATAATAGCAGCATCAGCTTCTGGGTTTGAGACTTCAACAATTTCGAGTTTAAAATCTTCTGATTTTGTAAGTTTCAATTTACTGATTTTTTTCAAAATATCTTCTTTTAATTTTGTTACACCTTCACCATTTCGGCCGATAATAAGACCAGGGCGAGAAGTTCTAATGACAAAACGAGTTGTTTTTTGATTTCTCTCAATTTCAATTGAAGAAATATACATACCACGCAATTTTTTTTCCAAATATTCGCGTATCAAAACATCTCCTTTTAAATAGTCGCAATATTTTTTAGGGTCGGCAAACCAATGAGATTTCCAATCTCTCAATATTATTAACCTATGTGCGTATGGATGGACTATTTTTGACATAATTATTTTTTAAGGGAAACCCTTGGGGAAACTCTCTTAAGGGTTTCCCTTTTTCTATTCTTGACAGCAATAACTTTTTCAGCTAAAACAAGAGTCATATGACTTGTGCGCTTATTTATTCTATGCCCTGTCCCCATAGCTGCTGGCATCATTCTTTTCATTACAATACCTTTATCTACTCGTAATTCTTTTATAAATAAATTCTCCTTTTCTATCCCCACTTGAAGCGCGTTAGCAACAGCTGAAAGCAAAAGTTTTTTAATCGGAAACCCTGCGCGTTTTGCTAAAAAATCTAGTATAGCAATAGCCTCTTCTACACTTTTTCCTTTAATCAACTCCGCAACTAAACGAACTTTTCTTGGAGCTTGTCTGTAATTTTTTAAAAATGCGCGCATGTTTTTTTAATTCGTAATTATTAATTGATTTTACTTTTTCTTAGCATCAGCTGCGGCTACTGTTGCAGATTTAGCTTGTGTTATTTCAGCTTCTTTTTTCTTTTGTTCAAGTTCTTTTTGCATTTTTCCACCGTGTTTTATAAATTTTTTTGTTGGAGAAAATTCTCCTAATCTGTGCCCAACCATGTCTTCAGTTACAAGAACTTCAATGTGAACTTTGCCGTTATAGACGCCAAAAATAAAACCCACCATTTCTGGTGAAATCTGACAAGCTCTTTTCCAAGTCTTAATCATTGGGGTTTGAAGCGGGTTTTTGCCAGCTATCTTTTTTAATAACCCCTCGTCAATATTTAAACCTTTTTTTATTGATCTTGTCATAAATACACTAAACAAAAAGCTCCTAACGAGCTTGATAACATCATATCAAAATACAAAATAAAGTCAAATAGAAAGGCAAAGTAATGCTTTTTTCGGCATACGCAATATTAGATTCAGTTACCATATTCAGGTTAGAGTGCGAGCCGTGAAAAAGGATTACTTTGCCTTTCTATGTTCTTAATGCCTGTCCTTTTCGAGACTTACCTGTTTTTCGGCGAGAAACGATAAAGAGATTTGAATATTTCTTTGGGGTGCGAGTCTTGCGTCCTCCGGTTACTTTACCCCACATAGTTTTTGGACGTTTTGTTCCACGACCTTGCCTACCTTCTCCACCTCCATATGGATGGTCTACAGGGTTCATAGCAGTACCTCGGACCGTAGGTCTGATTCCTTTCCAGCGAGAACGTCCAGCTTTACCATAATTTTCCAGATGATGTTCCTCATTTGAAACAGTTCCAATGGATGCCCAACAATTTTCATCAATCTTTCTAACTTCTGAAGAAGGCATTTTCAAATTTGTATAACCATCGGCATTTGCCACCACTTGCGCAAAAATCCCCGCAGAACGACTAATCTTCGCGCCACCTCTCGGTTTAATTTCAATATTGTAAACAAAAGTTCCGACTGGAATATTTCTAAGCGGTAATCTGTTACCGACTGTAAGCTCTGCTTTTTCCGATACAATAAATGACATTCCTGGTTTTACAGATTTTGGAATTATCACATATTTTTTTTCTCCATCTTTGTAAACAGCAAGACCAATGAATGCGCTACGATTTGGATCGTATTCAATGGATTTTATTTTTGCAGGAATATCTTTTTTATTATACAAAAAATCAACATCGCGATAAAGACGCTTATGTCCTCCACCTTTATGTCGCATGGTGATACGTCCCGCGCTATTCCTTCCGACAGAACGCTTAAAACCATAAGTAAGAGACTTTGTCGGTTTAGTCTCCGTCAAAAACTCACGATAATTAATATTCGTCATTTGTCTTCTTGATTTGCTTGTGG
>JBBUIR010000121.1:0-3285 GCA_038055245.1 Patescibacteria group bacterium
TTGTTACTTTTAGGGCTTAGCTTTGAAAGGATTGTTTAGAGATTAGTGTTTTTTTTATTCTTCTAGTAAATCTACTACACTTTGCACTTCTTCAAATGAGGTAACACCGTTTAATATTTTTACTATGCCATCTTGGCGCATAGAGAGTATTCCTTGCGCTCGCGCCACTTTTTTTATTTCACGTTCGCTTGGATTTTGAGGCATTATTTTTTCTATAGCTTCATCGGTTTTAATGGCTTCAAAAATACCTATTCGTCCTTTGTATCCAATCATATTGCATTTTTCACAACCAACAGGAGAAAAAAGTTTAATTGGCGCGTTAGGATCTATTTTATAATTTAAAAGATTTTTTCCTTCTTCTTTTATTCCATCCATTATTAGTTTCATGATTTTTGCTTTTCCTTCAGTAGGAGTTTTTTCAACTTTACAAGATGGACAAAGTTTACGGACCAATCGTTGAGCGATAGAAAGAGACAATGCTGAGACCATAATTTTTGGATTTGCATCAAGGTCTATCAAACGAGGAATGACTCCGGCCGCGTTATTGGTATGAAGCGTGGAAAAGACCATATGTCCGGTTAGTGCTGATTCTATGGCAGTTTTAGCAGTTTCTGCGTCACGTATTTCACCGATCATCACCACATCCGGATCTTGGCGTAAAGCTGAACGTAATCCCTCTAAGAATGTATAACCTTTCTCTTCATTTGTCTGAGTTTGGGTTATGCCGGTCAGATGATATTCTACCGGGTCCTCAATAGTTATTATTTTTATTTCCGGAGAATAGATTTTTCTCAAAAACGCATAAAGGGTCGTTGTTTTCCCAGAACCGGTCGGACCTGTAACTAAAATTAAACCGTTTGGTTTTGCGATTTCTTTTTCTATCACAGAAAAAAGAAAAGGTTCTATACCTATATCTTCAAGCTTTACTTGGATAGACTTAGGATCCAGAATACGCATGACTATTGATTCGCCATACGCTCCGGGAATGAGAGAACTACGAATGCTTATTTCTTCAATTCCTTCCGCGATGCTAAAACGGCCGTCTTGCGCGATTTTTGAAGTTAGTTTCATTCCGGAAAGAAGTTTGATTCGTGAATTAAGCAGATGATAAATATTATTTTCAAAAAATAGTATATCATGGAGTACACCATCTAGTCGGAGTCTTAACCTGCTTTTATCTTGTTGGGGTTCTATATGTATATCAGAAGCTTTTATAGCTATTGCTCCGGCTAATATTATTTCAAGTATATGAGAAATTTTATGTATTGAGTTTCCTCCCACTGCATCTGTAACTAATTTTTCTATGTCTTTTATTATTTTGATGTTTTTTGCAACTTCTTTCAAAACATCTCCGGATATATCTACACCTCCAACTTTTGAACTTTCTGCCAGTGAAATTTCTTTGTATCTGCCCCAAACTTTTTCCAGACTTGCCATTGATACCATATAAAAAGTTGGAATTAGATTCCTTCTTTCTATTTGGTCTTTGAGTTTTGCCAAAAGATCATCTGAAGGAGAACGTACGGCTATGAAAATATTTTTCCCAAAAAGTTTGAAAGGTGCGATTTTCAATTCGCGAGCATCTTTTTCCGGTATTGCCCTAAGCGCTTCATTATCTATACCTAAACGGGACAAATCAACATAAGGTAACTTATATTTTGATTCCGCCAACACAGCTACCAGTTCTTCTTCTTCCTGTTTGTGTAAATCACTTAGTTGTTTATTTTGTTTTTCTTCGTCAAAAGTCGCCATTTATCTTTTAATAATACAACATTTTATTGTGAATAACCAATTATAAAAATGCTATAATTTACATAATGGCTAAAGACAATAAGACATTAGTGCTATTAGATGCTCATGCAATAATACATCGCGCTTATCACGCTTTGCCTGAATTTTTATCATCTAAAGGTGAGCCAACAGGGGCATTATATGGGCTCTCCAGTATGCTGATGAAGATAATTACTGACTTGAAACCGGATTATATTGTAGCTTGTTATGATTTGCCGCAAAAAACTTTCAGGCATGAAGCATATGAAGGATATAAAGCAGGAAGAGCAAAAACTGATGATGCTTTAATCTTACAATTAAAAAATTCTAGACAAATATTTGAAGCATTTAATGTTCCTATTTATGACGCTCCAGGCTTTGAGGCGGATGATGTACTAGGTACAATAGTACAAGAATTAAAAAAAGATAAAAATATAAATATAATCATTGCATCAGGCGATATGGACACAATGCAATTAATAGATGGAGAAAAAGTACAAGTATATACATTAAAAAAAGGAATTAATGACACTATTTTGTATGATGAGGATAAAATAGTTGATAGATTTGGATTTAAACCGAAACTTTTACCGGATTATAAAGGCTTGCGAGGCGACCTGTCTGATAATATTATCGGGATTAAAGGTATTGGCGAAAAAACCGCAACCAATTTGATTATAAATTTTGGGACTATAGAAGAAATTTATAAAAAAGTAAAAAAAGACGAAAATGTTTTTATTAAAAGCGGTATTTCTCCCAGAATCTTGGAACTTATAAAAAATAATGAAGAAGAAGCTTTATTTTCAAAAACTTTGGCAAAAATTAGAATCGATGCGCCGATAAATTTTATATTACCTAAAAATACTTTCTGGGAAAATGCAGATTTGAAAAAAGTTGAAAATGTTTTTTCTTTATTCGAATTTAGAAGTTTGTTTACACGTTTGAAAGGATTTTTTAATAATAACAAACAGGAGTTTCCTGATAGTAATTCTCTCCGTCGTTCGCACTCTATCTTGGAAGGGCAAGCACTTTCTGGCAGTAGCGAATACTCCTCCGAGAACAACTATCAGGAAACTCCATTAGTGGATGCGCAAGAGCTCCAAGAAACATCTATCGCTCTTTGGCTTATCAACTCGGACATAACCAATCCTTCTTTAGATGATATTTTACTCTTTGCCAAGACCGATTCTTTCAAAACAGCGCATAAATATATTTTTGAACAGCTGAAAGAAAAAAAATTGGATAAAGTATATGAAGAAATAGAAAAACCTATAATAAATGCCGTAAAAAATATGCAGAATCGTGGCATTCTGATAGATAAAAAATATTTTAAAAGTTTATCGGAAGAATATCATAAAGAACTGGATAAACTTACTGCTAAGATACATAAAATGGCTGGTACAGAATTTAATATCAATTCACCGTCACAAATGGGCAAAGTAATTTTTGATAAAATGGGTATGAAATCCAGTAAGAAAAAAAGCGCGAGTGGATCTTTTTCCACCAAAGTTTCAG
>JBBUIR010000122.1:0-1427 GCA_038055245.1 Patescibacteria group bacterium
AAGAAAAAATCTCCGCACTAGGTGGAGAATTTTTCTTAGGGTTATTTCCGATGTATTACCATAGCTTATAGCTAAGTGGGTACCAGACACATAAGACCAAGGCCGAATATGATCGAGGCTCCCATAAAATAATGTTCTAGGTAATAATCGGAAATAACCCTATTTAAAGTATAACAAAGACTAAGAGGTAAGCAACTAGACGAAACTAATTTTTTGTTTCTGAATTATTAATCCTTTATTCATCTACTCCAAAACGCTTATATTTATGAATTGTATAATTACCAAACCAATGTTTAATCTCATGTTCCGCTTCCTCTGGCGTTTCAGAACAATGTATAATATTCATAACTGCACGTTTTTCTTTATTGGCAAGCGCGGGAGAATCGATAGAAAAATCTCCACGAATTGTACCCATATCTGCTTTGTAGGGCATTGTATCGCCGGCAATTTTACGGACCACATCAACAGCGTGTACTCCTTGCACAACCATTTTTACAAGAGGAGCGCTCATCATGTAGTCAACTAACCATTTTCGTATATCTGGACCAATTTTATGAGCTTCCTTGGTTCCAAAATCTGCCATTGCGTCATAACCATACTTCTCATAAGTATTTAATGTCTTAATTCCAAGTCTAGTAATCCATTCCTCATTTTTTGGATAATGATTATCTAGCTGATCATATTCTGGTTGAAACATTTCAAGCGCCACAATCTTTAAATCACGTTGTTCAAAACGACGAATAATCTCACCAGTAAGCCCTTTTCTGACTCCGTCCGGCTTTATCATCACATATGTCTGTTCTTCTTTTGGGTGTTTCATAATAACTATTCTATTTGATTTAGAAATATTTTTTCTTAATTTGATTATTCATTTTTTTGACTGCCAAAGTATTCATATTTATATGATAGCAGAAAAAAATATTTTTGCAAAATTTATTTAAAATAAAAATTATTCCATCGATTTATACCTCCCCATAATTTCCGCTTCTACTTCTTTGCGGTCACGTCCATATTTCATATACGAAAGTTGTTTTAGGTTATCCACAATTTCTTTATTTCCCTCTTCTGGCGCTAATGTTTTTATATTAAATGGTTTCGTTGGTTGACCGTTCACTAACATACTAATATAGGCATTATAATTATCAAGTTTAGTTATATCTTGAGCGTTAAATGTCGGTTTAAATTTAGGTTCTAAGAAGATCGCATCTTCTGTTCCGACACGAAATACCGCCATAGAGCCAACGTTGCCGAAAACTGCATTTTTTATATTTTCTTCTAATTGAGTGATATATTGATGAGCTATGTTAAGTGAAAGTCTATATTTTCTAGCTTCAGAAAGAATAGAAGCAATAGAGTCAGTGGTGACATTCTGGAATTCATCTATATATAGATAAAAATCATTCATAGGCTTTCCAAACATATCTACT
>JBBUIR010000123.1:0-1777 GCA_038055245.1 Patescibacteria group bacterium
AATCATTAATAAAAAACTTCCTTTCTTCTATTAAAGAAAGTAATAAATGAAACGGCCCTTCAAAGGCGTCTGTTTTTATCTGATATAAATAATCTTTCACAGCCTGAGCTTCTATAGGTTCCACCTTTATATTGTATACTTATTTTGATACTTTAGCTATTTTATTTAAGTGTGATACTCTTTAAAATCACTGAATCGATAGGCTTATCTTCACTATCGGTTTTTACAGAGTTTATAGCCAAAGCTACATCGAGTCCTGATGTTACTTTACCAAAAACAGTGTGTTTCGTATCTAGAAAATTATTTGCTGCTGCATTAATAAAAAATTGACTGCCGTTCGTATTTGGTCCTGCATTTGCCATAGCTATAGTACCAAGATCATTACTGTTTGTATCTGTTATCTCATCATTAAATTTATATCCAGGTCCTCCAGTTCCCCAAGAACTTTTCTTTGAATCATTTTTTGAAAGTGGATCACCACCTTGACTCATAAAACCTTTTATTACTCGATGAAATTTTGTTCCGTCATAAAAACCATTTTTTGTAAGAGTAATAAAATTCTCTACTGTTTTTGGTGTACTGGAATTAAATGTAATAGTAATGTTCCCTTTATTTGTATGTAATATTGCTGTCATGATTTTTTTATTTTCTTCTTTATTGGTAATAACTTTATTATCAACTTCTTGAGCAGATTCTAATGTTTTATTCTCCGGCTTTTGTGCAGAAGGACCTAAAAGCAGATTAGATTGTTTTTTCTCAGAAAATATTAATAAATTGTTACTAGTACTATTTCCTACAGCCAACCAATATCCCGCACTAAGTATAACGACTATCAATAATATAATCCAAAATTTTTCCATAATAATATTTAATCAATTCTTATAATATTTTTATTATAACATATTTTTAAAAAGAAAGTGGACTACATGAAAAGTAGTCCATAAGGGACAAATTTCATTGCTTTATTGCGATGAAGTTTATCCTTTTTTATTTACGAAACCAAAACAGTAAACTCCCCTTTTTGTTTAATGGGATTTTTTGTTAAATAATCTAAGAGCTCGGTTGGCGAACCAGTTTTAAATTCTTCATAAATTTTTGTAATTTCGCGAGCAATACAAACTTTTTTATTCGGGCAAAATTTTTGAAGTGACTCTAATGTCTTCAAAATGCGATGAGGAGATTCATAAAAAACCATTGTTCTTTTTGATCCGGCAATTTCTTTAAATAAAGTTTCTCTCCCTCTTTTGTGCGGAAGAAAACCGAGAAAAGTAAATTCGTGGGTTGGTAGTCCAGAAGCTGAAAGCGCAGCGATGACAGCCGAAGCTCCAGGAATAGGTATGACTTGTATATCTTTTAATTCTTCTTTGATTTTTAAAATAAGTATCGCACCTGGATCAGAAATAGTGGGCGTACCAGCATCAGATACGAGTGCCAAATTTTTCCCTTCATTTAATAATTCAAAAATTTTGTCTGTTTTCGCAAGTTTACTTTGAGTATGATAACTCATTGTAGGTGTATTTATATTATATTTTTGTAAAATCTTTTTCGTCTCTCGAGTATCTTCACACAATATCAAATCCACTTCTTTCAGTGTTTCAATGGCTCGAAATGTGATATCTCCCATATTCCCTATTGGCGTCGCAACTATATAAAATTTAGACATTTTATTTCCTATACTTTTTTGTTCTCCACTTATCGGCAATTTTGACTCGAGTGAGTGAGCGTTCAAGTTCTGCGGCAAAATGTTCATAATCTACAACTTCTTTATTTTCCATTT